>JAGHDA010000115.1 GCA_021160185.1 Verrucomicrobiota bacterium | reverse complement strand
GATTTGGATGAGCCGCGTCGAGGAGCCGGAGCATGTGGCGGCGGCGACCCGTCTTGCGGCGGCGTTGTGGCTGGTGTTTTACGGAACGGCGCTGCACGCCGCGGGCTTCTTCATGCGCCGCGGCCTGAAACTGGCGGGGTGGATCTTCGTTGCGCTGGGAGCGGCCTATGCGATGGCGCTGGCCGTTGCGCCGCAGCGCGCGCCTTCGCCGTTGGCTGTGATGGGCGGGGCGTTCGGCGGCGCGCACTTGCTCTACGCCGCCTATCTGTGGATCACCCGCCGAGACGCGGACTCGTGAATCCGGACTTGTTCCAGCAATTGGATCGCGTGATCCATGAGAAGGGGCGGCTCTCGATCGTCTCCCTGCTGGCCGCCTCGCCGGAACTCTCGTTTGTAGAGCTGCGCGACACGCTGGGGATGACGGACGGCAATCTCAGCGTGCACCTGCAAACCCTGCGGAGGGCCGGCTACGTGGCGGTGAGCCGGAGCTCCCGGAATCGCCGGCCCTGGACCACGTGTTCCCTGACGCCTAAGGGCCGGGCGGCGTTCGAGAAATACCTGGCCGCCTTGGAGCAGATCGTGGCCGAGGGGCGGCGCGCCGCCGGGTCGGAACGGCCGCCGGCAGAGGACGCGAAGGGCTAGAAGATCGCCCTTGGCGCGCGATTCATTCCACCAGGGAGTTGGTGTCCACCTGAAACGGCGAGACTTCCGGCTGGAAGCCGGGCAACCGGCTGCGGCTCTGATAGAGGATGATCAGAAGAAGGACCAGAGCGATGGAGGCAAGGGCAGCCAGCTTGCGGAGCCGGACTTGCCTTGCCGCCGGATCGGGCTTCTCTTCCTCCTCCGGAGTCGGATTCGGCATGCCGCAAAGATCCAACGCCCGATTCAGGATCCGGCTCCAGGGGATCCCTCGACCGCTGGCGACTGTGATGCGGTAGAAGCGCGAATCGCAGCCGTTGCGGGCGCAGTAGCCCAGCTTGAGCCGCTTGAGCCGGGGAGGCAGCTCTTCGGCTTGCTCTTCGCCACGGACAAGCAAAGCCGTCAGTTCGTCCGCCGTGAGCCGGATGCCGCATCCCACGCACTCGACCAGGACCGCCTCCCGGAACAGGCGCTGGATGTGGCCTGCGCCGTAGCCGGCCTCCCCAAGGGCGCGGGCGATGGCCAGACACATTGCAGGCGCTTGCTCCACCGCGACGTCCAGCTCCATTTGGCCTTCCTCGGCGCTCATGCTTGTTCAGGAACTGCCGCCTTCGGGCGTGTACCAGACCCAATCTTTGGTCGGTTCATAGGGGTAGTAGGGATCGTCCTGGAGGGATCGGGAAAAATTGAGAAAGCCGGTGTGGCCGTCCACGAAGGCGACGGCCGAGTAGAAGAGAGAGGGCGCTCGGCGCACGTCCACGAAGGAATACGCGCCGCGGGCGTAGTGCCACTGGTACCAGCGGGGGCCGGTTCCCGCGCAGCCCCAGATGCGCGCCGGAGGCTCATGCAGCAGAATGTAGAGAGAAGGATTTTCCACATAATCCTCGGTCTTGCCCGCGATGCCTTCCTTCGAATCCACGGGCTGACGGCGGAATCCGCCCCCGCTGAGGACGGTCAGGCCGCCGGCGTTGTAGCAGTAGCTGCAGCCGATGCTTTGGAAGTTGGAGGGCGTCTGCTTGGCCCCGCACGAGCAGGGGAGGATGGATTGGCCCTTGTCGCGAGGGCAGCGGAAAACAGCCGAGGGTTTCAAGTAGGGCCACAGCGGCCGAGCCCTTGCGGAGAGCGCGCAGCCCCGCAGCGCAGGCGCGGGGTCGTAGCCGCCCAGGGTTTGGCGCGCGCTTTTCGTGACGTTTACGCGCCGCCCCGTGCGCGGATCCACTTCGTAGGCCCAAGAAAGCGGGTAACGCCCCTGATTCTCGTCGATGTAGAGCATGATCGCCAGGCTGATCTGGTGGAGGTTGTTGATGCAGGTGATTGTCTGAGCCTTTTCCTTGGCGCGGCTCAAGGAGGGCAGAAGCATCGAAGCCAAGATGCTGATAATGGCGATGACAACCAGCAGCTCGATCAGCGTGAACGCGGCGCGCCGCCTCCCCGCCGCTTGATTGAGCGGCGGCCCGGCGCGGACTCGGCGATGCGCGGCGGCTTGAACCATTCGAGCGCCTATTCTTCAGCCGGCGGAATAACCGGTCAACCTGCGACTGACAGCACGTTTCAAGCCAAGAAGCCCCCCGGGCTGCGCGGCGATTTGATCATGGCTGCCCTCCGGCCGGATCGCAGTCCGGACAAACGACGGGGGCGCTGGGCGTTTGGGAAAGGTTCATCCGTTCGAGGTTTTCCGCCCGGAGAGGCAGGCAGCGGCGGCAGCATTCCAACCGGTCCAGGTCCCATGTGTCGGCCAGGACGATGCCTCGGCCCAGCCGAAAGCACGCCGCGAGGGCTTCTTCCAGAAGGCGGATCGGGGCGGGGTGGAACAGTCCGCGCTCCTGAAGGGCTTCGATCGCGCCATTTCCAGGGCGAACGGGAAGGATCGCCGCAACCGCCGCCCCGCAGTCGAAGGCGAACGCCGCCGAGCGCACCGCCCAGGGCAAATGCTCTTCGGGTGGGAGGAACGGCGGGTTGAGCAGCACGAAGGCGCGGGCTTCCGCCCCCAACCCGCGCAGGAAAGCGCAGGCCCGGCGGAAATCCTCGAGCGTCGCGCCTTTGTTGAGTTTTTCGAGGACCGCGGGATGGGCGGTTTCCAGGCCGAGGGCGACCTCGAGCGCGGGGGCCGGCCGGCCGCGCGCTCGGGCCGCCGCGCGAAGGGCTTCGAGGAAGCGCGCCGCGCCCGGATCGACCAGTTTGGGATGGGATTCGACGATCACCCGCTCGAAGCCGACGGCATGGGCCGCCACGGCGGGCCAGTCCCGGGGCGGCACGGCGGCCGCGTCGAAAAAGCTCCCGGCGTTGTAAAGCTTGAGCGCCTGCGCCGGGAGGCCGTTGGGCGCGCCGGTTCGGAGAGCGGCGGCGAGCTGGCGGGGAACCGCGCCGGGCGGGATCGGCCCGGGCGCGGCGCGCCGCCACAGGTCGCACATGACGCAGGTCCAGGGACACCGGCGGCCGGTCAGCAGGACCGTCAGCGTCCGGCGAGGCCGGCGGTCATCCGGGTCGGGCTCGGTTTCGCAAAAGACGGCTTGGGGGGTCCATGGGTCGCACGGCGCGACGGGCGGACGGAGGCGGCGAATCCATCGGCCGCGCGCGGCCCGTTTTGCGGGATACGGCTCCGGGGCCGCGGCGCGTCGGATCGGTTTTTCGTATGAACCCTCCTCCAGGGTCATGTTGTCATCATAAGCAGTGTGCCGGAAAAAGCACACTGTTCAGCGCGGAGAGATTGGAGTTGGATCGAGCCGGGGAGGGCGAGGAGGGATAAGCGTTTGCAAACGAGAGGGCGATAAGCCACCATGCGCGGCTTGGAGCGGATTGGATGAGAGAGGATGAGGCAAGTTTGGACCATCGCCGCTAACAGTTTCATGGAGCTGATTCGGCAGCCGGTTTTCCTGCTGCTGATGACCGCCTCGGCCACGCTAAACGTCTTTCTGGCCGCCATTCCCTACTTCGGCTTCGGCGATGATCCGAACATGGTCAAGACCATGACGTTGGCGCTCACGCTTCTGGCGGGGCTCTTCGGCACGGTGATCAGCGCTTCGGCTTCGGTGGGCGAGGAGGTGCGGTCGGGCACGGCGCTGGCGGTGCTGGCCAAGCCGGTAAGCCGCATGAAGTTCCTCCTGGGCAAGTATTTCGGGCTGGTGGGCGCGTTGAGCGTCTTGACCTACGTGAACATGCTTGCTGTGCTGCTGGCCAGTCGGATGGCCTACGACGCTTACGACAGCACCGATTTTCAGTCCCTGACGGCCTACGCGATCGCCGTGGCGGCGGCGTATCTGGCGGGGGCGTTCACGAACTATTTTTTGAATCGGGTGTTTGTGGCGGACGCGGTGTTCGCGATGGTCCTGACGGTGACGGCGGCGTTTTGTTACATTGCGTTCCTGGCGACCCTGCATCGTTCCTTCGGGAAGGTGGCGCAGGTGGACTGGCGGCTGGTTCCGGCGGGCGTGCTGATTGTCCTGGCGCTTTGCGTGTTGGCGGCGATCGCATTGGCGTGTTCGACTCGGCTGGAGCTGGCGCCGACGCTGGCGTTATGCACGGTGGTGTTCGTGTTGGGGCTGATGTCGGACTATCTTTTCGGCCGGCGCGCCGAAGCGGGGGAGTGGTGGGCCAACGTCGCGTACGGGGCGCTGCCCAATTGGCAGCTTTTCTGGATGGGCGACACGCTCTCGATGGGGAAAAAGATCCCCTGGAGCTACGTGGCGCACACGGCCGGCTACGCGCTCGGCTATCTGGGCGCGGCGCTGTGCGCGGGCTTGTTTTTGTTCGAGGATCGCGAGCTTTCTTAGGACGGCATGGAGCAGAATATCTTGCGAAAGGGGCTGATCAACTGCCTGACGCTGTTGGTCTTGGGGGCGGCGGCGGCGGCGATCGCCCGCTACAGCCATTCGGCCACGGGGCTGGTCTCCAGCGTGTTTTTGGGAATGGGGGTTCTGACGGCGGCCGTCAGCTACTTCCAGATGCGCCTTTACGAGCGGGAGGAGCTGGAGCGGCTGGAGCATGAGGAGCTGCGCAGGCGGGCGGCGAGCGAGTCGCTTTTCGAGGAGGAGGCGGGCGACCTGTTTCCCGCCCGGCAAGCGCGCCTCCAGTTCGAGAAATACTTTGTGCCTTTTACGGCCGTCCTGTTGCTGATCATCCAGGGTCTGGCCGTCTATTTCCTTTGGGACTACGTGGGCAAAGATCAGCCCTCGAATCTGCGCCAGGCCACCGTGGCCATGGCGCTCAACGGACTCTTCGCCCTGCTGTTCTTCCAGTTCGGCAAATACTCGGCCGTGTTCGCCCGGCTGGAGAACCAGTGGCTTTTGCGGCCCCAAGCCGCCTATCTGCTGCTAGGGGCGTTGCTGACGCTGCTTACCGCGGCGGTGGAGGCGGCCGGATGGTCGGGGCGGCCGGAGCTGGATCCGATCGTCGCCCGGGGCTTGTTGGCGGTCTTGGCTTTGGTGGGGGCGGAGAACCTGGTGCGCCTGTTGCTGGAAGCGTACCGACCGCGGGTGCGGGGCGCGGAGGAGCGGCCCCTTTACGAAAGCCGCTTGATCGGGATGTTGAGCCAGCCGGGCGGAATCATCCGCACCGTGGCCCAGGCGTTGGACTATCAGTTCGGGTTCAAGGTTTCGGAGACCTGGTTCTACCGCTTTCTCGAGAAGACTATCGGGTGGTTCATTCTCCTCCAACTGACGGTGTTGGAGCTTTCCACTTGTTTTGTGGTGATCCCGCCGGGCGAGGGGGCGTTGCTGGAGCGCTTCGGTCGGCCTGCGGGGGATCGGAATGTTCTGGAGCCTGGGCTGCATGTGAAATGGCCCTGGCCCATCGACCATGTGTACCGCTATCGAACCGACCTGGTCCAGGTGTTCACTCTCGGTCGTGCGGAGGAAACCGAGGAAGAGAAAGCCCAGGAGGCGCAGAGCAGGGTGTTGTTGTGGACCCGGCCGCACGCCAAGCAGGAGTTCAACATGCTTGTGGCCAGCCGGCAGCAGTTGGACGCGGCGGGGAACGAGGAACAAACCGTGCCGGTGAACCTGCTCAGCGTGGCTGTGCCGGTGCATTACTAGATCCGCGACCTCAAGGCGTATGTGTACAATCACCGCGACGCAGGGGAACTGCTGAAGGAGGTGGCGGGCAGGGAACTGACCAAGTACCTCGTGAGCGTGGATCTGTACGACGTGATGGGGCCAGGCCGCCGGAAAGCGGCCGAGGAGCTGCTGCGCCGGATCCAGGCCGAGGCGGACCGGCTTGAGCTGGGCGTGAAAATCCTCTTCGTGGGACTGCATGGGATCCATCCGCCGGTGAGAGTGGCCCCTGAGTTCGAGAAGGTCATCGGCGCCATCCAGGACGCGGCTGCAACCAATCATTACGCCCGCGCGTACGCCGCCGAGACGGTGCCCAAAGCCGATGCCGAAGGGGTTCAGGTGGTGAACCGGGCGACCGCTTATCGCACGCGCCTTGTTTCCTTGGCCAAGGCCACCGCGGAGCGCTTCCTCAACCAAGAAGCGGCCTACCAGGCTTCGCCGAGCGTGTATCCGCTCTACATGTATCTGGACACCGTGAGCGGCTCGATCACCAACGCGCGGATCTACGTGGTCGTGCCGACCAACGCGAACCAGGTGGTGCAGTTTAATCTTGAGGATGAAATCCGGCCCGATCTGTTGGACGTGACCTTGCCCGGGAACGAGACCCAGGGCCAACCATAGAATTTTTTCCAGGGAACAAACCAGACGGCGATGAAACGGAATCCATTGACCATCCTGACGGCGGTTCTGATCGGCCTGATCTTCGTGACGATGCTGGTCGCCTTCCAAGTGCGGCAGACCGAGGTGGCCGTAGTAACCACTTTCGGCCGATACACCCGCACGATCGAGAAGCCCGGCCTGAAATTTCGCTGGCCTTGGCCGATCCAGAACGTGTATCGGTTCGACAACCGCATCCACAATTTTGAGAAGAAGTACGAACAGACCACCACGCAGGACGGGCGGATCATCCTCATCGAGGCGTTTGTGGGATGGAAGATCCGCGATCCCAAGCTGTTCCTGGAGCGATTCAACGGCGACATCACCCGCGCCGAGCAGAGCCTGGAAGGCTTGCTGCGCGACGCCAAAAACAGCGTGGTGGGCCGTCACCCGCTCGCCGACTTCATCTCGCCCGACCCGAAAGCGTTGAAGTTCGACCAGGTGGAGCAGGAAATGCTGGCCGCCATGCAGTCGCGCGCGACGAACACCTACGGCATTGAAGTGGCCCTGCTGGGCATCAAGCAGATCGGCCTGCCCGAGTCGATCACCGCCAAGGTCTTCGAGCGCATGAAGGCCGAGCGGGAGGAGTTGGTGCGCAAGTACCGGGGCGAAGGGGAAGCCGAAGCGCAGAAGATCCGCTCCAACGCCGACACGCAGAAAGCCAAGATCCTGGCCCAGGCCGAGTCCCAGGCCACCGTTATTGAAGGCCAGGCCGAGGCCCAAGCGGCGAAGGAGCTTAAGACGTTCGAGAAGAATCCGGATCTGGCCGTCTTCCTCCTCAAGCTGAAGGCCCTCCAGCAGGCTCTCAAGGAGCGCTCGACCCTGGTGCTGGATCCGCGCACCCCGCCGTTTGACTTGCTTCGCGGCGACGCGTTTCCCAAAAACGCCGACACGCAATCGCCCCCTCCCGCCCCTGCCAAGCCGGGCGAAGCCAAGCAAGCCGGGAAGAATTGAACCGTCTATCGCCTCACGCCATGGCCTCCCAAAATCTCCAGCCCGATAAAGAGGAAAGCGGCGCTCCCCGGCAAGAGAGGCGAGCCGCGCCGGAGACGCCGCCTGTGACGCCCGAAGACGCCAGCTCCCAGGCCCTTTCTGAAGCGCTGAGCAGCAGCTTCAAGATCATCCGCTTCCTCATGGTGGCGCTGTTGGCGGTCTTCTTCTTCTCCGGCTCCTTCATTGTGGGCCCCAACGAGGTGGTCGTGCTGCTTCGCTTCGGCAAGCCGGTGGGCAAGGGCCCTGAAATGCTCAAAGGCCCCGGCTGGCATTGGGCCTATCCGCCGCCCATCGACGAGAAAGTCCGCATCCGAGTCGGAGAGACTAAGACCGTCGCCTCCACCGCCGGATGGCACGCCGTGACGCCGGAAATGGAGGCCTCCGGCGGCGAGCCGCCCCCTCGCGGCTATTTGAGCCCGGAAGCCGACGGCTATGTCATCACCGCCGACGGAAACATCATCCACGCCCGCGCTCGGGTGAAGTATCGCGTTACTGATCCGCTCCGATATTTCTTCGGCTTCGCCAAGCCGGAAACCATCCTTACCAACATCGTCAACGAGGCGATCTTCTACGCCGCCGCCAGGATGACCGCCGACGACGCGCTCTACAAAAACAAGAGCGGCTACCGCGATTTGGTGCTGGCTCGGGTCAACGAGCTCGTGGATGAGCTGAGCCTGGGAGTGACGCTCGAACCGAGCGATGTGGAAACCAAGCCGCCGGCGGACGTGCGGCAGGCCTTTGAAAACGTCATCTCCGCGGAGCAGGAGCGGAGCCGGGCGATCAGCGACGCGCGGGGCTATCAACAGGAAATCCTTCGTCGCGCCCAGGGCGAGGCCCAGGCCATTCTCAACGAAGGCTTGACCCGCAGCAACCGGCTCGTTCAGGCGGTGGCCGCGCTGGCCGAATCATTCGAGAAGATGCTGCCCGAATACGAGAAGGATCCCTGGCTTTTTCGAAATCGGCTCCTGATCGCCGCCCTGGGCCAGGTGGCCACCAACGCCCAGGACAAGTTTTTCCTTCCCGAGCTGCCGCCCGGGGTGACGCGGGAAATTCGCCTGTTGTTGAACCGAACGCCGATGAAGCCCAAGTCGGCTTCGGGCCGGCGGCAGCCTTGATCGACACCGTGAGAACGAGCCATGCGTGAGAACAGAATTTTGAGCCGAAGCGAGGCGCGCGCGCTGCGCGAGGAAGCCGGCGGCGGGGTCGCTTGCAGTTGTTGCGCCGTTCCCGGAGCGGGCGAAGGAGGCCATGAGCATGAGCACGAACACATCTCGGTGCGACTGCCGCAGATGTTCGTAGGGCTCATCTTTGTCATCAATTCCTATGTCCTCCATTGGGTGTTCCCCGAAACCGGCGCGGCGGTCGCCAGCGCCAGCGCTATGATCGGCGCGCTTATCCTGGGAATCCCGATCGTGCTCAACTCGATCCGCGACCTTCAACGGAACATCCTCAGCATCAATGAGCTGGTCACGATCGCCGTGCTCGCCTGCTTCGGCAGCGGCAACTATCAGACCGCCGGCGTCGTCGCCTTCTTCCTCCTCCTGGGCGAGCTTATCGAGACGCGCACCGCCGAAGGCGCGCGCGCCTCGATCGAGTCCCTGATCAAGTTGACTCCCACCCGAGCCCGGCGGATTCGGCCCGACGGCTCCGAGGAGGAGATCCCCGCCCAGGAATTGCGCGTGGGCGACGTCATCCGCGTGCGTCCGGGCGACAGCGTTCCCGCTGACGGCGTGATCGTTTCCGGCGAGGCTTCGATTAACGAGGCCAACATCACCGGCGAATCGCTTCCTGTGGACAAGGGGACCGGCGACCAGGTCTTCGCCGGGACGCAGAACCTGACCGGCGCGCTCGAGGTGCGGGTGACCCGCGCCGGCGAGGACACCACCTTGGGACGCGTGCGCGAGTTGATTCTGGCCGCTCAGAAGACCAAGCTTCCATTCCTCCGTATCGTCGACCAGTACATGGTTTACTACACTCCGCTGGTGCTCTTGATGGGCGCCTTGGTGTGGGCCTTCACCCGGAGCCTGGACCGCACGATCGCCGTCCTGATCGTGTCCTGTCCGTGCGCCTTCATTCTGGCCTCGCCCACCGCCATGGTGGCCGCGCTTTCCGCCGCCGCCCGGCTTGGCGTGTTGATCAAGAACGTGGCCGACATCGAGTTGGCCGCTCGCATCAACGCCTTTGTGTTTGACAAGACCGGCACGCTCACCACCGGCGTCCTCGCGGTGAGCCGGCTAGCCCCGGCGGCGGGGATCAAGGCCGCCGAGCTGCTCCGCCTGGCCGCTTCCGCCGAGCAGTACAGCAACCACCCCACAGCGAAAGCCTTGGCCGAGCTCGCCGGCGAAGCCGGGGTGCCTCTGGCGGAGCCGCGGGAATTTTCCGAAACCGCCGGCCGCGGCGTTCGCGCCGTGGTGGATGGAAAGAAGGTGGTCGTGGGCCGCGCCGCGTGGCTGAAACAAAACGGGGTTCAGGAAGACTTGAGCAAAGCGATCGACCTGAAGGAGACCGAAGGCTACAGCTTGATCTACGTGGCTGTGGACGGCCGCTATCTGGGCTGGATCGGCCTGCGGGATGAAGTGCGGAAGGAAGCCAAGGAAGCTTTGGCCGGCCTGAAAGAGGCGGGAGTGCGCCGGGTGGCCATGGTGACCGGCGACCGCAAACCGGTGGCCCTGCGGGTTGCCCGGGAAATGGGCTGCGAGGAGGTTCTGGCCGAGTGTCTCCCCCAGGACAAGGTCGACTTTGTGGCCTCTCTGCGCGCCAAGGGGTACCGCGTGGCGTTTGTCGGCGACGGCGTCAACGACGCCCCGGCCTTGGCCGCGGGCGACATGGGCGTGGCGATGGGAGCGGCCGGCAGCGAGGTGGCGATCCACAGCGCCACGATCGCCCTCATGAACAACGACCTGCGGCGCATCCCCTTCCTTGTCCGTCTTTCCCGGTCCACGCGCAGCGTAATCAATCAAAACTTCGCCTTTGGGGTGCTGTTTATCATCAGCGGCCTGACTTTCTCCGCCTTCGGATACATCAATCCGATCCTCGCGGCGATTCTCCACAATGTGGGCTCTCTGATCGTCGTGTTCAACAGCGCGAGGTTGGTGCGCCAAGGCGAGGAGCTGGAGCCGTTCCGACCCGAGGCTGACAGCGGCGCCGCCGGAGGGCCTGCGCCGGGCGCCAGGATCGCGCCCGCCGCGGGCGCGGCCTGAGCTTACATCCCGAGCCAGCGGGCCGCGATCTGCGGCCCGGCGAAAATCCAAAGCGCCGCTGCGGCGGCCAGGTAGGGACCGTAGGGAATTTGCGCCGACCATTGGCGCCTGCCTAGCGCCACAGCTGCAAGCCCGGCGGCCGAGCCGATCAGCGCGCTGGCCATGATGGCGAAGAGCGCTCCTTGCCAACCTGTGAAGGCCCCGATGGCGGCCAGAAACTTGACGTCCCCGAGGCCCATCACTTCGCGGGGAAGAATCAGCTCCTTGCACCGGGCCCAGATCAACGGCCCTTCTTCCAGGCGCAGTCGCAACGCGAACAACGCTTCCTCTCGGCCGGCGCTTGCGGAGGAGGCTTCCGATCCGCCCTGTGGGAAGGAAGGCAGTTCCCGGACTTCCTTTCCTTTCAACCCCGCGCGCACTTCGGCGCGGAGCAAACACCGGTCTTCCAGTTCGACTTGAGCCTCCGGGGCTCGGATTCGATCGTTTCCCCGATAGAGCAGATCTTCGTAGGCCGCGCTTTCCTCAGGCAGATGGAGTCCTCGGCGGCCGAAGAGAATCCAGAGAGGCGCTTCAAACCGAAGGCGCTTGCGGCCGAACAACAGTTTGCCCCCTCGCAGGACGAGGTAAAGACTGCCCGCGCCGGCGGCCGCCCCGACAAGGGAGCGCGTCATCGCCTCGACCGACGAGGAAGTTCCCTGAACAGCCGGCACAAAAAAGGAAAACAAGAACCCCGCCGCCGCTCCGCCGAGGGTGATCCGGTCCGGAATGATAAAGTGCTCCACGTCGATGAAGGTCGCGGCGATCAATCCGGCAAGGAACACGGCCCACACCGCCGCCGCGGCCGGGTCAGCCGCCCCGAAGCGCAGCCAGACGCCGAGGAACGCCAGCCCTGTGATCAGCTCCACGACAAAATACCGCGGCGAGATCGGCGCGCGACACCAGGCGCAATGCCCCCGAAGCGCCAACCAACTGATCAGCGGCAGGTTTAGATGCCAGGGGATCCGGCGGCCGCAATGAGGGCAATGGGAAGGCGGGGAGACAATGCTTTCCCCGCGGGGAAGCCGATGGATGCAAACGTTCAGAAAACTACCCGTCACGCACCCCACAACAAAGGCTGTGACGGACCAAAAGTGAAAGGGCATCCGCCCCCATGCCGCTTCGCTTCCCATGAGTTCCGCGTCTTGTTCCTCCCCCCGTCGGGGGAGCGCCCAGAGTGTGGGAAGCCCGTCTCTGGAATGCAAGGTTGCTTCCTTACGGCGCCTTCTCTGCGCGCCTGGGCGGGTCAGTCCCGAGGCTCGAGCAGGGGGTTCTCGTACCAGAACACGCCCAGGTTGCGCGCTTCCTCGCAGGTGAGCACATCCAGATCGCCGTCGTTGTCCAGATCGATCAGTTCGATCAGGTCGTGTTTGACGCCGTCCACGCCGCTGACGGCGTGCGGCTGCCAATCGGGCCGGAAGGGGCTCTCTCGATAGCTCAGCCACATGACGCCCTGGCGTCCGTGCGAGGCCTGTTCCGTGGTGAACACGAGGTCGAGACGGCCGTCGTTGTTCATATCGCCCGCCGCCACGGCCTTGGCTGTGCCCGCTTCCTCGGGCATGCGGGTCGGGAAGACCCGCCATTTGTCTCCCGAGACGTTCAACCGGCGGCAAAAGAGGATCAGACGCGGCTTTGCGGCTGCCACCACGTCTTCCAGGCCGTCCTGATCCAGATCCGCCGTGGAAAGGAACATGGCCTCAAGGCCCTCTCCGCCCACCGGGTGTTCCCGCCAGGGGGCTTCCGGGGCGTCGGCGCCGGGTTGTTCCAGCCAGAAACAACCCCGCCGGGGGCCTTTGCGGTCGGAGAACAACACGTCCTGGCGGCCGTCGCCGTTCATATCCTCAATGACCAGGGACATGAGCCATCCTACCGGACGCAGGGCGCGCCAATGCCACGCAGCCGGATTCCGGGCCCGCTCGGGCAATCGCCACCGACCCAGCGCCGCGCCTGGGCCCTTTCCCCCTGCGATCAAGTCCGCGCCGCGTTTGCCCTCTGCCCGGATCGGCGCGGCGAACATCCACATCATCTTGCCGCGCGAGGCGGGAATCGCTTCCGTGCGCCAGGCCTTCGGATCGAGAAGGCGTTTCGGAGACCGAGGCGCCCAGTGCGCGAACATCGCCCGCGTGCGGCCTTCGGCGCAGCTCGCCACGTCTTGCCGGCCGTCTCCGTCCAGATCCACAAGCAGGGCGTCCTCGACGTTGGGAACCTTGCCCACGGTGACCGCCGGCCATGGCTCTCGGGCTTTGGCCGGTCCGGGGTTGAGACAGACGCGCACGCGGCCGCCTTCTTCCCATCCGGTCGCAATGTCGGGCAAGCCGTCCCGGTTCAGGTCGCCCAGCCGCACGCCGTCCGCCCCTTGCGAGGATCGGTCGATCACATGCCGCGCCCACCCTTCGCGGGCGCGGGCTTGCCGGCATGCCGCCCCCGTTGCTGCCAGCCCCGCGCAGACAAGGATCCGGAGGCAATTCAAGCTTCTAGCTGAGATATTCATGATGAGAGCGACCGAGTTTCCAGCCATCCTTTGGTTCCCGGAGCCATTAAGACCGATTAAGACCGAGCAAGAGGGCGCGTTCAAGAAATTCAGAATGGATCTATGCGGCTCGGCGGCGCGGGGGGAGCGGAAACAACGCGGCCTTGCTTCTCGAGGGAAGGGGTCAAGGTCGGAACCGGCGGCCCTCGGGCAGGGGATGAAGGCGGGGCTTCCGTTGTGAGGAGGCGGCTTTGTCTGGAGAGGGCGCAGTTTTTGACGCGGAAGCTCGTTTTGCGTTTGACCGGCCCGACAGCGGGCGTCTACGCTGTCGCTCACGTTTGATTGCCTATGTTCGGCACGATTAGAAAGCATCAGAAGTGGTTGTGGATCGTCGTCAGCGCGGTCACGATCATCACCTTTGTGATTTTCTTCACGCCCACCGTGGGCCGCAGGGCTTCGGTGCGCGGCCCTTCCACCGTGGGCGAGATCCACGGACGCCCCATTTCTCTGAAGGAGTACCGCCAGGCGTGGCTGGAGGCGCATTTGAGCTTTTTCTTCCGGTATCGCGGCGTTTGGCCGGAGGGGCCCGTGGCGAAGCAGGCGAACTTCATTCCCGAACGGGAGGCCCGGAACCGGCTGGTGCTTCTGGACTTGGTGAAACAAGCGGGGATCAAGGTGGGCGACAAGGCCGCGGCGGATTGGCTTCGGCGCCGCCTGGCCGATCCCAGCCGTCCTGAATCAGCCAAGAGGAATTTTCTCGCGCTCCTGAAGAATCCGGAGTTAACCCGACGGGGGATAACGGCCAAGCAGTTGGCCCAGTTTGCGCGGCACGAAGCGGCTATTCTCCATCTAATCCGCACGGCGGGCGTGTTGGGCGATCTGATCACTCCCAGAGAAGCGGGCGAGCAATACAAGGAGCTCAACGAACGCATCGACGCCGAGGCGGTGGTTTTTGAGTCCACCAATTACTGGAAACAGGTGAAACCGACGCCGGAGGCGCTCCTTCAGTACTACAGCAACCACTTGAGCCGATACCGCATTCCGGAGCGGGTGGCGGTCAGCTATGTGCGCTTTCCGATCACCAACTACCTGGCCCAGGCGGAAAAGAAGCTCAATTCACAAACCAATTTGACAGCGGCGTTGGATCAGGAATACGCCCGTCGGGGCGCGGACGCTTTCCTGGACGCCAAGGGCCAGCCGCTTCCTCCGGAAAAGGCGAAGCAGCGGATCAAGCAGCAGTGGGTTCGGCAGCAGGCGACGATCCTGGCTCGGCGGGATGCGGCGGCCTTCGGCTCGAAGCTGTTTGAGATGACCCCGATGAAGGCGGAGAACCTGGCCGCCCTGGCCGCCAAAGAAGGGCTCAAAGTGGGCGTCACTCGCCCGTTCCCAGAGGCCACGGGCCCTCTGGAGATTCCCGCCTCTCGACGGATGATCGACGCGGTCTTCCAGTTGAACGAGGCCCAGCCTTTCACCTCGCCGATCGTCTCCGAAGACGGCGTCTACATCCTGGCTTTAAAGCAACGATTGCCCAGCGAGATCCCGCCTTTCGAGAGTGTCAAGGCGCGTGTGGAGCGCGATTTCCGGTTGGATCGGGCGCGTGAGCTGGCTCGGGAGGCCGGGAAGCGCTTCCACAAGAAATTGATTACGGCCATGAGCCAGGGCAAAAGCTTCCGCCAGGTGTGCCTGGAGGAAAATGTGCCGGTCGTGACTCTGCCGCGTTTTTCCCAGTCTTCCACGTCCCTTCCTCAGTGGGACCGGCGCTTAAACTTTTACCAGGTCAAGCGGGTGGCTGCCGATTTGAAGGAAGGCGATGTCAGCGATTTGATCCCCACACAGGACGGCGGATTTGTGCTCCATGTGGTCAAGCGCCATCCGGTGACTGAGCAGGAGTTGAAAGAGGTTTTGCCTGAGTACATGGCGCGGCTGGCGCGGACGCGCGAGTCGACGGCCTTCCGTGAGTGGTACGAATACTACTACCGCCTGAGCGGCATCCACACGCCTCTGGGCCGAGATGAGCGGCCGCAGCAGCCGACGGAGGCCCCGTAATAGGCGCACGGAGCATTCGGGAAAAGCCGCCGGCGGGCTTGCGCCGTTCCTCAGCCGGCGCGCCGTTTAATCCAGGTTCAGCAGTTGCTCCAGCATCGCCGGCAGATGCGCAAGCAACCCCCGTTCCTCAGTCGCCGCGTCCGCCCCGGCTTCCCGCGCCGCCTGAAGGCGTTTTTGCTGCTCGGCGGGGGCTTGTTCGCCGGTGAACGCGAGCACGGGCACATGCCGCGTGCGCGGGGAAGACTTGAGGGCGCGCACCGCTTCCAGCGCCGCTTCCTGCGCTTCGCCTATTTCGAGGAACACAAAAAGCGCCTGCAGCCGCGCCGCCTCCTCGGGGACTTCTTGCGCCACGCGCGCTCTTCTCACCCCGTAGCCCAGGTCCCGCAGGCGATTCGCCAGTTGGTTGCCCGCCAGCAGGTTCTCGTAAAAGATGATGGCCAGAGGCTCCGACACGCCTCATAGAATGGGGGAAAGCCGAATGGTGAACAACGGGAAAGCGAACCCTGGGCGATGAATCTCCGGGATGAGGCGGAGTTGATCGAGCGTTGTCTCCGTGGCGAGACAAAGGCGTGGGAGCGCTTGTTCGAGGCGCACTACGAGCCGATCTGCCGTTTCGCTTATCAACTAAGCGCCGATCTTTCGATCGAGGACGCCGAGGAAATCGCCCAGGAAACCCTTCTCGCCGCAGCGAGACATTTACGCCGCTTCCGGGGCGGAAGCGCCCTCCAGACGTGGCTCTTCCGCATTGCAGTCAACAAGACGCGGGATTTCCTTTCCCGGCGTCAGGCCGAAAAACGCGGCGGCGGCCGCGCGCTCCTTTCTCTGAACGAGCCTGGGCGAGAAGGCGAGCCGGCTGCGCAAGCGGCGGATGAAGGGCCGCTTCCGAGCGAGGTTGTGTCTCGACGGGAAGAGGCGGCGCTTATAGCGGAGGCGTTGGCCCTGCTGCCCGCCCGTTGTCGGGAGCTGATCCAGCTCCGTTATTTCGGCGATTTGAGCTACGAGGAATTGGCGGCGGCCCTTGGCCTTCACCCCAAGACCGTAAGCTCGCGGCTCTCGCGGTGCCTGCGTCGGCTTGCGGCCGCCTACGAAAAACTCAGCGGCGGGGCAGCAGAGCGTCGGCGCTTGCCGTCTAACTAACGGATTGATGATCGAACGGGACACAGAACGGATGGAGCGGAAGCTGGTCGAATGGGCGCGACGGCGGCGCGAGGAGTTCGGCCGGGGCCGCTCCTTGCCGGAAGAGGCGCGCGCGCGGCTTGTGGCGGAAGCGCAACGGAGCCTCGGCGGCCGGGCGGCCGCGGGGCGTTTGGCCCTGGCGTTCGAAGAATTGCGGGGTTGGGTCGCCGAGTTTCCGGTCTGGGCGCGATGCGGCGCGGCCCTCGCCGCGGCGGCGGCCGTGTGCGCGGCCGGTTGGTTGGCGCTTGGCCCGAGCCTGCGCGCGCCGAAGCCTCTGGCGGCGGGGCCCAAAATGATTCCTGCCGCGAGTCTTTCCGAGGCTTCTCCTCCTCCGTCGCCTGCTTCTCCGGCGCGCGCCTTGCGCACCGCTTTTCCTAAACCTAAAGCGCCGCCCGCGTCTGAGCCTGAAGAAGCGCCGAGGCGCTCCGGTCCGGTTCGGGAGGAAGCGTTGGCCAAGTCGGCATTCCGCGCTTCTCAGGCTTCATCCAAGCCTGCGCGCCGCGCCGAACCAAGCATTGCGCCGCCTGGCGCGCCGCGCGCCGCGCCGCGCGCCCGCTTAGGCGCCGGCGCTTCTCCCGCCCCGCTTCCGACCGCCGCCGGCGCTCTCCGACGCGGGGGAGAGCCGCTTGCCGTTCAAGCCTGTTCCGAAAAGCGCTCGAAAGGGATTTCCAACGACACTGCCAAGGAGGGAGCTGCTCCTGTGAAGCCGCCTTTGCCGGGGCCGACCCGATTCACGGTGGATGCGGACTCGCTTGCAAGCCAACGTCGGGTCTTGCCGGGAGGCGAGCCGGCGCTTTCGGGGTTCATGATCCTTCGGGAACCAACGGGGTGGAAGCTTCAAGACCAAAGCGGTTTTCGGGCTGACATCCTCGGTTGGGAAGCGGCCGGGGTTTTCGGCAATTCAGGGGCGCGCTGGGCGTTTACAGCCGAAGGCCCCTTGCCGGCCGGCGCCGGCCGGCTTCGGGTCAAAGCCACGTTGTCCGGGCGGCCGGGAGGAAGTTTTCGTATTCAGGGGGTGATTAAAGCTCCTGGCGGCGCGGCGGCTTCTTTCGTTGCCGAGGCGGTCGATCCGTTGAGACGTCGAGCTTCTTCCCCGCGCTGACTGCGCCGGACTTGAGGGCGCGGCGAGTTTCCCGTAGTTCCCGGGGCAACGAGGCAGGTCGGAGCTGGGGAGAAAACCGAACAGCCGTTTGCCCGTTGGGCTGCATCCTGCCTGACGCCCCTTCGCGTCGGCGGCTGCGATTTTTCCCATTCCGCCTTGTAAGAGGGCTGGAGGCCGCGTTGCTCCGAAGGTTCCGCAAGGGCGTCGCCCCGGGTTTGACATGGAGTCCGAAAGCCGGGAGATTCCCGGGGCGTGCGAGATGGAAGCGGCAAGGTTCTTTACGCGGTTTTGCGGTGGAGCGCTCGGGGCTTGAGCGCGGTTGCCGTAGGGGGGTTGTTTCTGTTCGTGTGGGGCGAGGGAGGCAGGGCGCTCGACGCGGGGTGGCGGGAGAAGATCCTGTTCGCATTTTTCCCTTTGGGCGTCTCCGCGGGCATGGTGTTAGGCTGGTGGATTGAGATGTCCGGGGGCGTGTTTACTCTGCTCTCCCTGGCCGGGTTTTATGCGGTTCACCTTGCAGTTGCAGGACATTTGCCGGGCGGGCCATGGTTCGCGGTGTTTTCTCTGCCGGGCCTTCTGTTTCTTCTGGCGGCTTTTGCCGATCCGACGGCCTTCCGGCGGCGGAATTGACGCGAGCCCGCATTGGCTTTGCGCTTCCTGCGCTTTGAGGGCCGCGCTACGTTCCATGGCATGGGAGGCGAGGTTTTCGTTGTCGGCTTTCTTGTATTAGTCGTCGTTTTGGTGGTTCTCGGCGTTCTGGCCGAGCGGAAACGCCGCGAGGCGTTGCGTCGGTTGGCGGGACGGCTGGGCTTCCGCTTCCGGCAGGAACGCGATCGGGGCTTGGCAAGCGAATGCGCCTTTTTGGATCGGCTTCGGCGCGGCTCCAACCGCTATGCCTTCAATATCATGGAGGGGGAATACCGAGGATCGCCCGTCCTGGTCTTTGACTACCATTATGAAACCTATTCGACGGACTCCAAGGGGCGTTCGCGGACTCACCATCACTATCTTTGCTGTTATCTCATGCGGCTCCCGAAACGGTTTCCGGAACTGACAGTCGCCCGGGAGGGATTGCTTTCGAAGATCGCCCAGGCCTTCGGCTACGACGACATCGACTTCGAGTCGCACGAGTTTTCCCGCAAGTTCTGTGTCCGCTCGAAGGACAAGCGGTTCGCCTACGACTTTTGCCACGCCCGGATGATGGAATATCTTTTAGCCAATCCGGACCTGAGCATCGAGGTGGAAGGGAACGCGTTGGCGTTTGTTTTCTCCGGCCGATTAAAGCCTGGGACGGTGGAGGGCAACCTCCAGCGCCTTGCGGAAGTGCGGGCGTTGATGCCTGAGTATCTGTTCGAATAGGGAGGCGAAGCTATGGAACCGATCATTCTTCCGGCGGCGGTTCTGCTCCTGGCCGCGATTTATGTGATTGCCCAGTACAACGGCCTGGTCGCGCTGCGCAATCACATTCGCGAGGCGTGGGCCGACGTGGACACCGAATTGAAGCGGCGGTACGAGCTGATCCCGAATCTGGTGGAAACAGTGCGCGGCTACGCCCGGCATGAGCGGGAAGTGCTGGAGCGGGTGGTGGAGCTGCGTAACCGGTGTGCGGCGAACCGCGGGCCGGTGTCTTCCCAGGCCGTCGAGGAAGAGCAGTTGGTGGACGGGCTTCGCCAGTTGCTCGCGGTGGTGGAGCGGTATCCGGAGCTGAAAGCCGACAAGCATTTCCTGGAGCTGCAACGAGAGTTGGTCCGGACTGAAGATCGGATTCAGGCCGCGCGCCGGTTCTACAACGGCAACGTGCGGGACTACCGCAACAAGTGCGAATCCTTCCCGAGCAATCTGGTCGCCAGGCTCTTTGGCTTTAAACCGGAAGACTATTTTCGCGTCAAACCGGCCGTGCGCGAAGCGCCGGACGCGGATTTCTGAATGGCTGCGGAGAATTCAAACTACGCGCCAAACGATTTCCCGAGGCCCTTCGGGGCCGGTCTCCACAATCCGCGTCGCTTCCCGGCCGTCGGGCAGGCGGACGCTTAACCGGTGCGTCCCGTGGAAAGCGGAGACCTGCCAGCGGCCATCCTTGTCGGTTTGGCCCGAGGCGGCGGTCCACCACCGCCCCTTGATAAGGTTGCGCAGGGCGTGGAAGACCGGCTTGGGCGACATGTCCCGCCGGAGGATCCCCGCGGGCGCGCCCATCCAAGCCCCGTCGTCGGAAAAGTCCCACCACGTGATCGCCTCCACGGCGGGATGGCCGAAGAGCATTCGGTAGAATTTCTCCGTGTAGGCCGCCTGGGCCGCTTCGCCTTCCAGGGTGGTTCCCTCCCAGGCGGAGCCCCTGCCGGAACTGCGGGGAAGCCGCTTGCCGCTCGGCACTGTCGTTTCCGTGAAGTGCAGCGGGAGACCGAGCCGCGAGAACATGTCGCACACTTTCCAGACGCGCGCGAGCGGCCACGTCCCGCCGTGCATATGGCTCTGGATGCCGATGACGTCGAAGAGCGCCTGGTTCGTCGCCCGGACCAACTCGAGGATCCGATAATACTTCGCGTCGGTGCGATAGTCGTTCACCAGCAGCAGGGCTTGAGGGTTGGCTTCTCGCGCCGCTTTCAAGTGCATGACCACATAAGGGACGGCTCCGAGGGAAAGCGCCCATTCGCCCAGCCGCGTGCCGAAACGGCCGAGATGGGTGGGCTCGTTGACCACGTCCCAGATGTCGATGCGTCCTTTGTAGTGGGAAACGATTTTCCGGACGCGCGCCTGAGCCAGCGCTTGAATGCGCTTGAAGTCGCGCGGCAGCCAGGAGGGGTCGGCGTAATCCCACATTAACGGATGCCCTTTGGGCGTGACGCCCTGCTCGCGACACCAGGCGACCGCTTGGTCGATGTAGGCGTAGCGCGGGCGGCCTTGGACCGGTTCGAAATAGGGCCAGTAGAAGCCCAGCGTGGCATAGTTCCACAGATCCGCAAAGCGGCTTCGGTACCGGGCTTCTCGCTCCGGATCGGGAATGCGGCCGAATCGAAACAGGTTGCAGCCGAAGAGGAACTTATGTTGGGTCTGCGTCCACCGCGCGGGAGCAAAGGCCAGCGGCCTGCCGTCCCGACCGAGGATTCGGACGGACACAAGCCCGCGGCGGTGTTTAAGAATGCGCCGGTCGGCTTCCCGGAGCAGCTCGGTTTCGGACGGCTCCTCCTTCTCGGCGGCGGCTTCCCCGCGCGCGATCCAAGGGGCGGCGCTCAGGGCCGCCGTCAATTGCTGCAGGAAAACGCGCCGGCTGGTCCGATTCGGGGCGTGGCTTCTCTGTTTACGCATAAGTCGACTCCGATTTGTTGTCCTCGGGCGGATCCATGCTGCGCGGTTCCGGCCCCAATGCAAGTCTAAGGAACGGCGCCTCTCGGGCTGAAAACCGCTCTAAATTGGCTTTCGGGGGCTTGACGCGGCCCCGGAAGAGACTATTGAATGAACCTGTGTTCGCAATAAGAGGCATGTGCGGCTCGCTTTGTAGCGAGGATGAGCCCGGGAAATTGGGAGAGAAGGAGGCGCTCCTTGCCGGAGCCGTGAAACCTCAACAGAGGAGGGCTGCTTGAGGCGGCCAAAGCATCGTTACAGAAGGGAACCGGAATTCAGAGTAAACGGGCAGATCCGCGCTCGGGAAGTGCGGGTCATCGGCCCCAACGGGGCGCAAATCGGCATCCTGCCGCTGCGGGAGGCCATCAGCCTCGCCCGATCCAACGGCCTGGACCTGGTCGAGATCGCCCGGCAAGCCAATCCCCCCGTCTGCCGAATCGTCGATTACGGCAAATTCCGGTACGAGCAGGCCAAGAAGGAAAAGGAAACCCGCAAAAACCAGCAGGCCAGCAAGCTTAAGGAAGTCCAGCTCCGGCCCGGGATTGATCCCCATGACTTCAAGATCAAGCTCGAACGCGCTGTGGACTTCCTTTGCGAGGACATGAAGGTCAAGGTCTGCCTTCGCTTCCGCGGCAGGGAGATGGCTCACCAGGAACTCGGCGAGAAGGTGGTTCGGGATTTCCTCGAGGCGCTTGCCCCTTATGGGCGTGCGGCGGACACTCCCCGCAAAGAGGGCCGGCGGATTCAGGTGGTGGTCAATCCGCTTCCCCGCAATAAGCGCGCTCCCAATCCCCGCGCGGCCGAGGAAGCAGAGCCTCCCGAAAAAGCCGAGAGTCCGGCCCAATCCTCGGCGGAGGCGAAGCAAGCGACGAAAGGGGCCGAGGGAAACACCTCCTCGCCTCCCGAGCGAGCCGAGGGCTTTATCAACAACCCCTTCGCCGCCCCGGAGAACTGAGACTCTGGGCGGCCGGCTGTTGCGCGCGCGTGCCGGCGCGCTCCTCTTTTGCGCTTGGCAGCGCGCGGTTGTTGCAACTCGGCGGCGGGCGTGTAGGTTAAAGAAGGCGGCTTTCGGAGCGGTTTCCGAACGATCTGAATTCGAGTGAAGGCCGCTTCCCAACAATATCATGGATGAGTTCCAAAAAGCCCTGGAAGAGTTCCGGCGCAAGATGATGGCCGGAGGGTTCGGCCCCGGCTTGGGCGCGGAGGCGTTCGGCGAAGATCGAGCTGGATCCGGCGAGCAGCCGGCGGAGGAAGAAAAACCTGACCCGATTGAGGAGTTCAATCTGACTCCGCGGGAGGTCAAGGCATACCTGGACCGCTTTGTGATCGGCCAGGAAGAAGCGAAGAAAGTCCTCAGCGTCGCTCTCTGCGATCATTACCACCATGTGCGCCTGGCGCTCAAAGGCAAGAAGCAGCCCAATTACGCCAAGCAGAACGTTTTGCTCGTGGGGCCCACCGGCGTAGGGAAAACCTACCTCATCCGCAGCCTGGCCGATCTGATCGGCGTGCCGTTTGTGAAGGCCGACGCTACGAAGTTTTCTGAAACCGGCTATGTGGGCGCGGACGTGGAGGATCTGGTGAGGGAGCTGTTGCGGCGGGCGGACGACAATGTGAAGCGGGCCGAATACGGGATCGTCTACATCGACGAGATCGACAAGATCGCCTCCTCGCCTCAGAACTCCGGGCGGGATGTGAGCGGGCGCGGCGTTCAGAGCAATCTCCTCAAACTGATGGAAGAAACCGAAGTCAGCGCCCGTTCGCCGAACGATATCGCCGGCCAACTCCGCGCGATGATGCAGCAGTCCTTTGGAGGGCGCAGGGCGGGCCGCCCCGCGGCGCCGGAGATGATCAACACCAAGCATATCCTCTTTGTGGTGAGCGGCGCTTTCCACGGCTTGCGGGAAATCGTTCAACGGCGGCTGCGCAGCAGCGCTATTGGATTTGCCGCCTCCGCCGCGGAGCCCGCCGACGAAACCGCCCTGCTAAGCCAGGCGCAGACGAAAGACTTCATCGACTATGGGTTTGAACCGGAGTTCATCGGCCGATTGCCCGTGCGTGTCTTCTGCCACCCGTTGACGGTGGAAGACTTGTTTCGGATCCTTCGCGACTCGGAGGGAAGCATCATCCGCCAGATCGAGGAGACGATGGCCGCTTACGGCATCCAGGTTTCGTTTCGGGAAGACGGCCTGCGGCGCATCGCCGAGCTGGCGGCGGAGGAGCAAACCGGCGCGCGCGGGTTGATGACTGTGTGCGAACGCGTCCTCCGCGAATTCAAGTTCGAGCTGCCTTCCACCCAGATCAGGCAGTTTGTGGTGACGCGCGAAGTGACGGACCGGCCGTTGGAGGCGCTGCAGCGGATTCGCGAGGAACAGGCCGTCGAGCAGCGGGCCGTGTTGCGCCACTTTGTGGATGAGTTTGCCGAGCGGTTTTCCAAGGAGCATGAGATCCGGATCCGCTTCGCCGAGGACGCCGCGGAGAGAGCGGTCGAGTTGGCCGCCGAGGCCGGCAAGCCGGTGCGCGAGTTTTGCGCGGAGCGATTCCAGGACCTCTATTTCGGGCTCAAGCTGGTTTCGAAAAACACGGGCCAGACGGAATTTGAAATCACCCGGAGCATGGTCGAAGCTCCGGATCAGGAGTTGAGCCGGTTGGTTGTCCAGAGTTATCGCGAAGGCGAGAAGCCGGAGTTCGCGCAGCCCCGGTCTCAAGGATGATGGATCCGATGGAACCGTTGGCGAAATGGATCATCCTCACAGGGTTGGCGTTGGCGGCGCTGGGAGGCCTGATCTGGCTCCTGGGAACGCATGGCGGGCGGTTTCTCCCGGGCGACATCGCGATCGAGAAAGGCAATTTCCGCTTCTACTTCCCGATCGTCACCTGCCTGGCGCTGAGCCTTCTGCTTACGCTGTTGTTCACGATTTTCAACCGGTGAACTCTCGCCCGGCCGTGGGAGACAAAAAGCTCCAAGTCAGATGCCCCACCTGCGGCAAGCGGGGATCCTGGTTCGACGGCCCGCACGGACCGTTCTGCTCCAAGCGTTGCCGCCTGATTGATCTGGGCCGTTGGCTCGGAGAGGAATACCGGATCAGCGAGCCCGTCGGAGAAGCGGCTTCGCAGCAGGGCTGGCATCAGGAAGATCAACCTCCGTCCGCCCCCGACGAAGCGGAGGACTGACCGGCGGACGATGCCGAACCAGGCCGGGCTACGGCTTGCTGAGGTCTTCAAGCCAGGCTTCGTGGGCGCGGGTGAGGCGAGCCACAATCTCCGGATGGCGCGAGGCTTCGTTG
>JAGHDA010000191.1 GCA_021160185.1 Verrucomicrobiota bacterium | reverse complement strand
TGCTCCAGTTCCGCCGGATCGCGCGCCTGGATCGCGCCTCCCTCGCGAACGAAGCTCTCGGCCACAGCGAGAAAATTCTCCATGTGCGGGCCAAAAACGATCGGCTTGCCCAACGCCGCCGGCTCGATCGGGTTCTGCCCGCCGCGGCCCGTGAAGCTTTTGCCCACAAACACTACGGTGGCTTCCCGGTAGAAGTATTTCAGTTCGCCGGTGGTGTTAACGAGCAGGCAGTCTACTTCTCCTTCGGCAAGCTGGGTTCGGGCGGTGACTTCGCGACGATAAACGAAACGCACCCCGAGCGACTCCAACTCCCGGCCCACCTCGCCGCCGCGCTCGAAGTGGCGCGGCGCCACCACCAGGAACAACCCCGGAAAACGCTCCTTCAAGCGGAGGAAAATCCGAGCGATGAGGGCTTCCTCGCCCGGATGCGTGCTCCCGGCCACCAGAATCGGTCGGCCGGCTGAAACGCCCACCTGGCGCAACAGTTTGGCCGTGTCCAGAGGAGGACGCTCGTCCACCTTCGAGGCGTCGAACTTGAGGCTTCCCACCACATGGACTGCTTCGGGCCGACAGCCTAGTTCAATCAGCCGCCGGGCGTCCGCCTCGTTCTGCACGCCCACGCCGGCGAACGCGGCGAAAAGCGGCCTGAAAAGAAAGGCGAAGCGCTTGTAGCCGCGGTAGGAACGCTCCGAAACGCGGGCGTTGACCAGGAAAGCCGGCGCGCCTCGGGCTTTCAGTTTCCAAAGGAAATTGGGCCAAATCTCGGCTTCTACGATCACCACCGCTTGGGGATGGATCACACGAAGCGCGCGGGAAGTGGCGCCTGGCAAATCTACCGGATAGTAGATCTTCTCGATATGGCCGGGAATCCGCTCGCGGAGCTGCTCCATGCCGGTGGTGGTGGTGGTGGAAACCACCAGCTTATGATTGGGCAGGCGCGGCTCCAGGGCTCGGATAAGCTGGACGCATAGATTCACCTCGCCCACGCTCACAGCGTGGAGCCACACCACATCCCGGTTGGTGACCGCGTGCTTGACCTTGGAGTCGTAGCGGCCGAAGCGTTGCCAGAAGTTTTCCCGCCATCCCCCTCGCCTCCAGAGACGGAGGAAATAATAAGGCGCGCTGAGCCAAAAGAAGCAAGTAAAGAGAATGTTGTAGAGCGTTCTCACCGAACAGCGCCTATGTTTAACGAGCGGAACCGGGAAAGCAAGCGCCGCGGGCCCGGAAGCGTTGGGGAAAAAGCCTTTCGGCTTAATTGCGGGCCCTCAGGGACCATCGCCAAAGAGACCCTGCCCGATAACGGAGGTCCACCAGCTCGCCCGGAAGGAGATGCAGCTCGGGCGGAACGCTGACCAGGATGGGCAAGCCCAACTCGATCGGAGGGGTGTTCTGGTCCAACGGCCGGCGGTTCAACCCGAGAAGGCGTCGGCCCACCATGGGAATCATGGCCGGAGGAACCGCTTGCATGGCGGCGCCGACGTAAGTGACCTTGGCGCGAGCGGTTTCCCGACGAGCGGAGCGCCGGACGACTTCTATCGGCGACCCAGGTTGAATCTCCTCGGTCCACGGGGGCAGGAGGAACGCCACGATCCGGGAGGCGTTGGTGGAGGTGATCGCCAGGATCGGCTCGCCGGCGACCACAGTTTCGCCTGACCGACGGTAGACCGCGCTGACTATGCCGTCGATGGGAGCGGCAAGGGTCAACGGGCTCAACTGCGCCTCGGCCAACTTCAGCTTTTTGTCCTGGAGCGAGATGGCCGCTTCCAGCTCGGCGCTAGCGGGAGGCGGCTCTTTTTCCGGATTCGCAACCTGGAAGCGCTGCAGGCTCCGCTGGATGCTTTGAACCAGCTTTTCCTGTTCGGCGATCTGGGCCTGGAGGCTGTCCCGCCGGGCGAGCGCCAGCTCGTACTCCGATTTTGAGACTATGCTAGTCTTGGCCCGGTACAGCGCGCCCATCCGGGCAAGCTCAGCTTCCGCATACTGGAGCTGCGCCCTCGCGGCCGCCAGGTCCACCCTGCTGTCGAGCCACTCCAATCGCAGGCGCTCGTAATCCACCTGGATCCGCTCCCGGTCGATCAGGGGAGCGATCTGAGCCTTCATCAAATCCAGTTCGGCCCGGATGACGGCGAGCTGAGCCTCGAGCACTTTTGGATCGGTGGTGATCACCATAGCGACCGTTTCCCCCGCGCGAACCGAATCAAAGGGCGCGACGCGGAGGTTGGCCAGGACGCCGGACTGGGCGCTGCTCACGCTCGCGGCCTCCGTCTCCACCTGGCCCACGAGCATGGGCGGGGTGACATGGCGGTTCCAGATCCACGCCGCCGCCGTCGCCACAAGGAGGAACACCAAGATCGGCGCGTAGCGGATCCGGAATTCGCGCCATCGGATTTCCGGCGGGGTTGGGATAGGTTCAAGCTCTTTCATCGCTACAGCTCCGACTCATCCTCGGCCGACAGGCTGGTCACTCGGGAGACGCCTGGGGCTTCGCGCAGCTCCCGCAACAAATCCTCCAACCGGTTTGGATCGCGCAACAAGAGACGATAGGAAAGGTCCGTGCCCCCGTAGGCCTCGTTGTAACGCTGGCTGGCGCAGTGAGCCCGATGACTGTGGCGGTGGAACAACCGCCGCAGCTCCTCCACTTCAGCCAATGGCCGGGTCCAGTGCAAATTCACAATCACGTCGTATCGATGGCGGCTCCCGAACCGCGTCCCCCACAAGTAGAACATCAGAGCCACCAAGAGGAGGCAGACGAGCACCGCCACCGGATAGCGCTGAGTCCCGGCGGCCATCCCCATTACCAAGCAACTTAGGATGTAGCTCGTGTCCAAGGTGTCCCGAAGGATGTTCCGAAACCGCACAATGGCGAACACCGCCATCATGCCGAAAGCGGTGACCAGATTGTTCGCCAGCACCATCATCACCGCCGCAGTGATGACGGGGATCACCACCAGCGAATTCACGAAGGTCCGGGAATACGAAAGTCCCGAGTGGGTGACCATGTAGGTCCACGCCAGGAGCTGGCCGGACAAGAAAGCCAGCAACAGGCTCAACAAGACAAGCGGCACGCTCACCGGCGCCGCCGAGTAATCGCTTCTAAAAAACCAATCCATCTCCTTTGCCCTTGCCAATCAGTCCGCTGCCTCCACCGCGGCCATCCGCCATCGCGGCCGCTTGAGGCCAATCCGACGCGGCGGAGGCGGTTCGGCTGAAACCGAGGTTCGCCCGTTTCCTGCAAACGCCGCCCGCCGATAGAAATAGTCCTCCCCCACTGCCGCGATCCCGTCGCAGTACTTCGAGGCGGAAGCCCGCTGGAGATTGAACGCGCGCACCAGCTCGCCAAGCCAGTTCGGGTAGCGCCCAGTGAATTTCAATTCCAGGATCACGTAGGGATGGAAAGGATACACTGGATTCTTCATCTGGGTGGAGAAGCTCGCCTTGAAACGGGGCTCGAACCGCACCTCGCGATCCATCGTCACCCGGACCGAATTATCGTGCGTGGTAACCCACGCTTCCCGGCGATAGGCGATATGGCCCTTGGGCTTGGCCTGGATATCCACCATCAAGTGGCAAAAACGCTGAACCCCCACCCAGTACTTCGGTTGATCCGAAATCAGCATGCTCGGGTCCGGCAGGTACCCTTCCAGGATTTCGGCCGCCGCCTCCCTGCGCGCCCCGGCCCGTTGCTTGAGGATAGCGTCGTTCATTCGCCGTTTGATCTCGAAGAACACCGGCGAATCGGACCGCTCGTCGTAGTAGCGGATCCGCAGTTTATAGCGGTTCTTATTGCCGTTGATTGTGTCCCAGTAAGTCTTCAGGTCGTCTGAGTCGAGGTAGAGGCTGTGAATATCGTATGAGAAATCTTCACTATTAGCCCCATATTCATCCACATCCAGATAACAGCGCACAAACTCCCGCACCGCCAGCGCCTTGCGCTCGCTGATCAAATACTTCAGCTCCAGACGCTGAAGTTGGAGTCGGTCCACTGCCATGGTTTCTAAGCTTTCTCCACCTCCCCCCACCCGAAGCGTTTTATGTCGCCATTTCGCACCCCTTGTGTCAAGGCAACCGACAGACCGCGCCGGTCTCGTCCGAACCGCTTCTTCCTAGCAAAAACGATACCAACCAACCCTTGACGCCGCATCTAGGGCCGGGAACCGGCTCCTCAAGCCGCTTTCCGGAACCGATGAAGCGTCATTGCGCCGCCGAACCACTCTTTCGCTCTCAAATCCTCTGCGGGCAGCTCCCGAAGGAGCGCCGGCAAGCCTTCCTGGGCGGGATAGGCTTCCAGCGATTCCAGGATGTACGCATAGGCGTCGGCTCGGCCTAGGAAGATCCGGCCGAGCAGCGGAATCCACCAGCGCAGGTAACTGAAGTAGAGGCTGCGCCACAGCGGCCGCCGCGGTTTGCCGAAGTCCAGAATCAACACCCGACCGCCCGGCGCGGCCGTCCGGAGCATCTCCCGAAGACCGCGCCTTATGTCCGCCAGATTTCGCAAGCCGTAGCCGATCGAAACCGCCTGGAACGAGTCGTCGGCAAAAGGCAGCTCCAGCGCGTCGCCCAAAACGAATTCCACGCGCGCGCCGGCGAACGTTCGCCGCGACCGCAGCCGCTCCCATCTTTGGCGGGCAATGGCGAGCATCGGCTCGCTGAAATCCAATCCCACGACCTCTGCGCCTGTGCGGGCCAAAGCGAAGACGAGGTCTCCCGTGCCGCAGCAGACATCCAACGCGCGGTCTCCAGGGCCAACCTGAGCCCATTGAACAAGAAGTCGTTTCCAGCGTCGATGCAGCCCCGCGCTGGCCAGGTCGTTAAGCAAGTCATACCGCCGGGCGATCGAGCCGAAAAGCCGCCGCACTTTCTCCGCCCGCCGCGGCCCCGGTTCGTAGAACCGCTCGCTCACTGCGCTGGGGTTTTGGGGAAAAGCACCTTCCACCGGACTGAAACACCGGCGCGACCAGCCTCTCCAGGCTTCGCCGGAAAGCGGTTTCTATCGCCCTTTTTGCCCCTTCTTTCGGGGTTTGGGAGACTGAGCGGGGACAAGAGTCCGCCCGTAGAATTCAGATCGAGATGAGATGACGCGCTTGCCGTGTCTGTTGAAATAGTCCGCGATTTCTTTGGCGTTCACCTGACTCATCCACTCCCGAAGCTGGTCTTCCAAGCGATGCCACATCTTCCCCACGGGGCAATCTTCCGCCTTCTGATCCGGGCCGCACCACTCAGGGAACTCCCCGAAAAAGCAATCTCCCTTCGCCGACGAAGGAGTTATGATCTCCCAGACATCGGCCAAGGTGATCTCCTCGGGAGGCTTAGCCAGGGCGATGCCTCCGCCTACGCCGCGTTTGGATTTGAGCACTCCGCCCAACACCAGACGCCGAACTATCTTGGCAAGGTAAGCAAAAGAAATTCCTTCCTGCTCCGCGATGTCCCGGATCAGAACCGGTTGTCCGGCGGCGATCATGTAGACCACGGCCTTCAGCGCGTAAATAAATGTCTTGGTCGGTTTCAGCATCGGCTTGCCTTTGTTTTCAATTTTTTCTCCGAGGCTCGCGAGCCCTCTCAAAAAAGGCACAAGAGGCCCGCGCGCGCATCCAAGCAACCTTACTCCAGCGGCAGGACCCAAGCTTGCCTCCTTCCGCCGCTTGAAGCCGCCGGCCCGAAAAAGGGCCACCTGAGGTCTATCAAAGCTCTTTCTCGACGCCGCGGCAAGGCCAGACTATCTTGGCGGACGATGAGGGGAGCGAATCAAGGGCTCGAAATTCCCGGACGACGCTTCCGCTCGCGGCTGATATTGAGCGCGGACGCGGCGCTCGTGAACACTGTCATCGTCGCGGCTCCGGATCCTGAGCGGACGGCTTGGGCCTTCAAGCTGGCTGTCGAGGCGAGGCGCGAGACCTACGAAGCGGGCCTGGCCGAGTGGCTTCCCGTCGCTTCGGCCGCAAGTCCGCTAACCGCTTTTCTGGAACAACCCCCGCTGGCCCAGAGAGACTCATGAGGCGGCTCATTGCCCCGGCAACGCTGGAACGAATCCTTTCCGAAGCGCGGCGCGTCCGGGCCCTTGTGGCGGGCGACCTGATGCTGGATCGCTACCTGTGGGGCAACGTGCGCCGAATCAGCCCTGAAGCCCCTGTGCCCGTGGTTGAGCTGGAACGGGAAACCGAAACTCCCGGCGGAGCGGCCAACACCGCCCGCAACTTGCGCGTTCTGGGCGCGGAAACGCGCGTGCTGGGCCTGACGGGAAAAGATCCCGAGGGCAAGCGCCTCCGGAAGCTCCTGTGCGGAGAAGGAATCGGCTGCTCAGGACTCATCGAGACCGCCGAGCGGCCAACCAGCGTCAAAACCCGGATCGTAGCGGGCAACCAACAGGTGCTCCGTCTGGACAAGGAAGCCACCGAGCCTCCCAGCCCGCGATTGATCCGCCGACTGCGCCGCCAGTTCGAAGAAGAAGCCGAAGGCGCGGACGCGGTAATCCTGGCCGATTACGGCAAAGGAGTTCTGAGCCAGGAACTTCTCGACCATATCCGCAACTGGTGTCGGCCGCGGGCAGTATGGCTCAGCCTGGATCCCAAACCGGTGCATGATCTGGACTTGAGCGGCCTTTCTCTTATCACCCCCAACCGCCGCGAGGCTTTCGAGCTGGCCGGCCGGCGGGACGGCTGCAAAAAAGGCGTTCCTCCCCTGGAGGACGCCGAGCTCTTGGAAACCGTCAGGACGCTTCAAGAGCAGTTTCTGCCGGCGATCCTCCTCGTTACCCTGGGCGAGCAAGGCATGCTCCTTTGCCGCCGGGGCGAGCCGCCCCGCCACATCCCCACCGCAGCGCGCGAGGTTTACGACGTCTCCGGCGCGGGGGACACGGTGATCGCGGCGTTCACCCTGGCGATTGCCGCAGGGGCTTCCCCCCTGGAAGCGGCTGCGTTCTCGAACCTGGCCGCCGGCGTCGTGGTGGGCAAAATCGGCGCCGCCGCGGCCGCTCCCGAAGAACTTCGACAGGCCCTCAGCGCATGAGCGACGCCTCGCCCCCCAAAAAGCGCTTCGCCGGCAAAGGAGCGGTGTTTCTGGATCGGGACGGCACGATCATCGTCGACCGTCACTACCTGAGCGATCCCGACCAAGTGGAGCTCATCCCCGGCGCGGCCGAGGCCCTTCAACGGCTCACTCGGGCCGGGTTTCCATTGTTCATCGTGACCAACCAATCGGGAATCGGCCGCGGCCTCTACTCCGTTAAAGATATGCGGCGAGTCAACGCGCGCCTTCTGGAGCTCCTCCGCCCCTTTGGGGTGCAGTTCGAGCACATCTTCTACGCGCCTGAATCTCCCGAAACCCCTTCGCGGGGACGCAAGCCTTCGCCTCAATTCCTCCTGGACGCCGCGCGGCAATGGGAGCTGGACCTGAGCCGAAGCTACATGGTGGGAGACAAACTATCCGACGTGGAATGCGGCCTGAACGCCGGGGTGCGCCGCGCCATCCTGGTTCGCACCGGATACGGTCGGCAAACCGAGGCGACCGCGCCGCCGGCGCTTCGGCGGGCGGCGGTTGTGGACGATCTCGCCGCGGCGGCGGATTTCATCCTGACCGATCTGCGCCAAAGCTAAGCCTTCAGGCCCTAGGGAAGAACCCGGCTCACCCCAAAAGTCGACCCCCAGGCCTTCAAACCGCTTCTGCAGGCGCGGGAAGTTGCGTCGAACAGACTGGAAATCGACTGGTGAAGAGGCAATTTAAATCCTGGGCTATGAACGCGGCTCCTGAAGACAACCGGAACCGGCAGGCCGGCCAACCGTCCGAGGCGCTCCTGGAAGAAGGCGCTTCCCGCAACAACCCGAAGGCGGAAGAGGGCGCGGCCACCGCCAAGGCGTTCTTGTAGCTGTTGGCGGTTCTCCCGACAGGCGGCGCGTTGGCCGTGGGCGGGGTGCTGTGGGCGCCTCATCGCCCCCTGGCCGCGCCTCCCAAGCGCGGCCCGCCGACGCAGCGCACGCCAGATGACCGAACGGAAGCGCCCAAACGCTGAGGAGGATTGCGCTCAACCGCCTGCACGTAATCCGCCAGAAGTAAGCCGGCTCAGTGCGGAGCTGCCAAAAGCCGCTGGGCGGCGGTGATCAGGACCAGGGAAATCGCGCTGAAAACCACAAGCGTCAGCAAAATCAATGTCCCGCTGCAAAAGGCAAAAAAGCCGATCCACCGCGTCTTGCCGAAGTCAGGTCCGGTAATCATCAGGTAGATCATGTAGACGAACATGACCACAGGAAGCCAGATCATGACATTCCTGAGCTCCCCGCACAACTGGCTGTAGGGAGGGAAAACTATCGTGCCCTCCAGACTCGCCATCACCGTCAGATTCGCCCACAAAAAAAGGCAGCCTGCCGCAAAGAGGAACCAAGTAAAAAAGCAGGTTCCATAATAGGACCAATCTGGACGCGGCTTCGCTTTCACCTTAAGCGGCGACACAGCAAATCAGAATGCCTCTATCCCGCAATTTGTCAACCCAGAACTTCCGCATTTGTAACCCTTTTGACAGTTAACCGGACAAAGTTAGGTTCGCTCTCCGGTCTGCCCGCTGGATCAGCTCCTCCTGGCTGTTGACTTCCTCTTCGCCGGGAGCAGGGCGAACCTGCTCGTACAAACCATTCGGCCGCAACGTCCGCGCCTTGAGATTGTCGCGCAGCGGCAGTTCAAATATCTCTTCCCGAATTCGCTCTTGGAGCCTTCCGTCCAAAATAGGAAATACAGTCTCAACCCGGTAAAACAAGTTGCGCGGCATCCAATCGGCGCTGCCGATCAAGATTTCCGGGCGGGCGGCGTTTTCAAAGTAGAAGACCCGGCTGTGCTCCAGAAAGCGTCCCACAATGCTCCGCACGCGGATCCGCTCGCTGAGGCCCTTGACCCCGGGTCGGAGGCAACAGATGCCCCGGACGATCAAATCAATTTCAACCCCCGCCCCAGACGCCTCGTAAAGAGCGTCGATGAGGCTTGGCTCCACCAAGGCGTTCATCTTCGCCAGAATCCGCGCCGGCAACCCCTTTCGGGCGTGCTCGGCTTCGCGGTGAATCCGCTCCAGAACACGTTTATGGAGATCGAAGGGCGCAACCCAAAGGCAGTCGCTGGGGCGATACCGACACATGGCGGTAATGGCATTGAACAGCCAGGCGGCCGCTTCCCCAAAATCCTCCCGGCAAGTCAGGAGACCGAGATCGGTGTAGAGCCGGGCCGTCTGGGGGTTGTAGTTGCCTGTGCCCATGTGAAGGTAGCGACGAATGCCGTCCTTCTCCCGCCGCACTGCCATGGTGAGCTTGCAGTGAATTTTATACCGCACGTGGCCGTAGATCACCTGAACGCCCGCTTCCTCCAGCTCGCGCGCTCCTTGGATGTTGTTCTCCTCGTCAAATCGCGCCTTAAGCTCCACCACCGCGGTCGCCTGCTTTCCTTGAAACGCCGCCTTCTTCAACGCTTCAGGAATGCGGGGGTCTGAACCTGTCCGATAAAGGGTCTGCTTGATCGCGATCACCGCCGGATCGTCCGCGGCCTGTTGGATGAAATCCACCACGCTCTCGAAGCTTTCGTAGGGATGATGCAACAGGATGTCTCCCTTCCTGATCTCCTCGAACACGTTGCGCCCCTCCGGCAGACGAGGCGAGAAGGCTGGAATGAACGGAGGATCTCGAAGTTCCGGGCGTTCCTCCAACTCCCATAACGGTTTCAGATCGCTTGGACAAAGCGGCCCCTCCACCTCATAGAAGTCTTCCTTTTGCAGCCTGCAAAACTTCAACAGACGCTCCGCAACCTCCCCCGGGCAACCCCGCTCCACTTCCAAGCGAACGCAGGCTCCCCGACGGCGACGCCGGACTTCTCTCTCCACAGCTCTCAGCAAGGTGCTCGTTTCTTCCGGACGCACGTAGAGCTCGCTGTTCCGAGTCACCCGAAAGCGCCACGCGCCGAAAACTTCCACGTCGGGGATCACCCTCTTCAAAAAATGGCAAATCAGCCCTCCCAGAAACACAAAGCGCCTTTCCCGCCCACGGCAGGGAATCTCCACCAACCGACGCGGGAAACGCGGCACTTGAAGCACCATGAAACGATTCACACGACCGCGCGGCAGACGGCACCTAGCCACAACGTTCAGCGTCTTGTTCGCAATCAACGGCCAAGGATGAGCGGCGTCGATCACAATCGGCGTAAGAGCCGGCCCGACCTCTTTGTCGAAGAAATCTTCCGCCCATTGGAGATCCCTGCCCCGGAGACTCCGCGCCCCCAGGATGCGCAAGCCGCGACGCGCCAGCTCCGGCAACAGCTCCCTGCGCCAACAGCGGGAGTGATCCGCCGTGAGGCGGCGCGCCGAAATAACGATCTTCCTGAAGCACTCCCGCGGGGTGAGTCCGTCAAAAAAGGGCTCGTTGTTGCCGGTCTCGATCAACTGCTTGATGGCCGCCACGCGGACTTCGAAGAACTCGTCCAGGTTGGAGCCGACGATGGAAAAGAACTTGACCCGCTCCAGCAAAGG
>JAGHDA010000307.1 GCA_021160185.1 Verrucomicrobiota bacterium | reverse complement strand
CTCAGGCGATGGGCGATGACGAAGCTGGTGCGCCCTTGCATGAGCCGTTCCAGCGCCTCTTGGATGAGCCGTTCGGTTTGCGTGTCCACGCTCGCCGTGGCTTCGTCGAGGATCAGGATGGAGGCGTTCTTGAGCAGGGCGCGGGCGATGCTGACCCGCTGCTTTTCGCCCACGCTGAGCTTCACGCCCCGCTCGCCTACGCGGGTGTCATAGCCATCGGGCAATCGGCTGATGAAATGGTGGCAGTTGGCCGCCCGGGCGGCGGCGATCAGCTCCTCCTCGGTTGCTTCGAGTCGGCCGTAAAGGATGTTTTCCCGGATCGTGCCGTTGAAGAGAAAGGGCTCCTGGCTTACCAGGCTGATGTTGCGGCGGAGGGATTCGAGGGAAACCCGGCGGATGTCCTGGCCGTCGATGGTGATCCGGCCCGAAGAGGGTTCGTAAAACGCGGGCAGCAACTGAAGCAAGGTGGACTTGCCTGCGCCGGTGGGGCCGACCAGGGCGATCATTTGGCCTGGTCGGGCGCGCAGGTTGATGTCCCGGAGCACCGGCCGGTCGGGTTGGTAGGCGAAGGCGACACGTTCGTAGACCACTTCGCCGCGGACCGGCTCCCGGAGCCGCTCGGACCGTTCTTCCGGTTCGGGAGGAGCGTCCAGGATGTCGAACACCCGCGCCGCGGCGGCTCGGGCGGACTGAAGCATCTGGTTGAGCCCGTGGAGCCGGCCGATCGGTTCGTAGAAGAACATTCCGGCGTAGAGCATGAAGGCCACCAGTTCACCCACTTGAAGGCGGCCGGCCAGAACCTCCGCGCCGCCGAACCAGAGCACCAGGCCCACTCCCAAGTAGCCGGTGAACTGCATGGCCGGGCCGTACCACGCCCAGGCCCGCATGACGCGCAGGGTGGCCTGGCGCAGGTTGTCGGCCGCCCCGGCGAAGCGGCGGTTTTCGAAGTCCTGCCGGCCGAAGGCCTTGATTTCGCGGATGCCCTGCAGATCGTCCATGAGGAGGGCGTTCATCTCGCTGGCGGCTTCCCGCTGACGGCGGTAGCGGCGGTGGGCGGTCAGCGTGTACCACAGCGCCCCGCCGGCCAGAAGCGGCGCGGGGATCAGGGCTACGAGGGTGAGCCTGGGGCTGGCGGCCAGCATGAACCCCGTCGCGCCCAGGATGCTCAACAGCGCCACGGCGCCTTGCTCGACGCCGTCGATCAACAGCCGCTCCACGTTGTTCACGTCCTCGATGACCCGCGTCATCAGGTCGCCCGAGGCGCGTTGGTCGAACCACGAAACCGGCAGGCGCTGGAGCTTGGCGAACACTTCCCGCCGCATGTCGTAAATCACGTTCTGTTCCAAGCGGTTGTTGGCGCGGATCCGAAGGCTGTTGAAAACTTCCCGAAAGAAGAAAGCGCCCAGGAGCCCCAGCGCCGCCGGAGCCAGCAATTCCCGCCGCCCGCGGCTTACCACCTCGTCGATCAACGTCCGCGTCAGCTTGGGATAAAGCAGGCCGAAGCCGAGAGAGGCCACGGCGCAGAGGATCGTGGCCGCCGCAAGAGCCTTGTAGGGAAGGAGATAAGCGCCTACGCGGCGAACCACTTCGCCCACGGGCCGCGGGGCCGACCTGAAGGTTGGGTCGGTATGGCTGCCGAATCCGGGATGCCGGGCCATGCTTGCCTCAATATGGGCGATCGGCCTTGCGCCGACAAATCGAAAGCTTTGCCGGCCGCCGGGGACTTCGCGCGCGCTCCGCACGGAATTGTTCGCGATCCCGGAGGCGAGGGCTTAGGCTTTTTGCCGAAGCGCGGGCAAGCGCCTTCCGCCCAAGACGCGCGCCGATCGCAAGAAAGCTTTATGCCTGGGAAGAAACGATATCTTGTCACCGGCGGGGCCGGTTTTATCGGCTCGCATCTGACCGAGCGACTTCTGGCCGAAGGAGCGCGGGTCACGGTGGTGGACGACCTTTCCACCGGCCGCTTGGAGAACCTGGCAAGCGCGGCCAAGGATCCGCGGTTGGACGTGCATATTTCTTCCGTTTCCGGCTGCGTGGAGCTGCCGCGGATTGTGCGCGAGGTGGACGGGGTCTATCACCTGGCGGCGGCTGTGGGGGTCCGCATGGCGGTCGAGCGCCCTCTGCGAACGATCCGCACTAATCTGGACGAAACCGAGGCGGTGATCGAGCTGGCGTCCGCCCGACGAATCCCCGTGTTGCTTGCGTCCTCTTCGGAGGTTTACGGGAAGAGCCGCCGGCTGGCCTTCGGGGAGGAGGATGACTTGCTCATCGGCCCGCCGCATTTTTCCCGATGGAGCTACGCCTGTTCGAAGTTGATGGATGAATTCATGGCTCTTGCTTGCCATAAGGAGCAAGGGTTGCCGGTTGTTATCGCGCGCCTCTTCAACGTGGTGGGCCCCCGCCAGGGCGGCGAGTACGGGATGGTCCTGCCCCGCTTCATCCAAGCGGCTCGGGAGGGCAAGCCGCTGCGGGTTTACGGGGACGGACGGCAAACCCGGTGTTTTTGCTACGTGGACGACACGGTGGAGGCGCTGATCCGGCTGATGCGGCTTCCTGCGGCGGCCGGCGAAGTGTTCAACGTGGGCGGGACCGAAGAGATCACCATCCGCGCGCTTGCGGAACGGGTGATCCGGCTCCTGGAATCGCGCTCAGAAATCGAGTTGGTTCCCTACGAAGAGGCGTACCCTCCCGGATTTGAGGACATGCGGCGGCGGCGGCCTTCGGTGGAGAAGCTCAGAAAGTTTGTCGGCTTTGCGCCTTCCACGCCTATCGACAAAATCATCCGCCTCACGGCCGGCCTGGATTGACGCCTTTTCGGCGGCGGGGCCCTTTCTTTGCGGCGGAATTCCGATCCGCCCGCGCCCAGGCGGCCAAAAAAGAAGGGCGTCCGGAGAGACGCCCTTGCTTTTGTGTGGAAGGAGTGCGGTCCTTGCAGCCCTGAAAGCTTAGTCGTTCTTGTTGGCAACGTAGGGGAACAGGACGCGGTGATCCACCTGCGCGTCTTTGATCTGGTTGCGCACCTGGCTGCCGCTCATGCTCCGGACGCTGCCG
>JAGHDA010000114.1 GCA_021160185.1 Verrucomicrobiota bacterium | reverse complement strand
CCGGCAGTAAACCCGGCGGCGCCGTGCTTCGCCGCAAGGGTTGAGACTTTCAGTCCGGCCCCGCGGCCCTCTCGCCCCCCGCCCAAACCCAGACAAATCAGCCATGCTCCGAAAGGAAGACCGCGCAATCGCCGCGTTGGCAAAACGGCGACGCCTAGGCCAGGCTGAAGTTTCCTTAGCAAGAAAGCGGTCACTGACCGCGCCAACGCAACAACGCTTATGAACATCAACCCCCTCAGATCCAGCCTCGGGTTTTCACTGCTTAGCCTGGCGACGATCGCCCAGGCTTCGGCCGCCGAGATTCTGCCCATAGTTCGCGTCCCCAAACAGACGTCCAATCTCCTGCTGGAGGCCAAAGTTTCCGGCAACCTCGAGTCGTTTCATAAAGGGCTGCGCGGCGCGCCGGATGACCTGATCTACGACACCCAGGGCGGACGCTTCGTGAAAGTGTCGTCATGGCACGAATACGGCGTGGGCTTCGGCGCGGACCTGGGCGTGGTGTCGGAAGCCCGGCCGGCCTACTGGTTGGCGGAGTGGCTAAAGCCGGTCGCCGCCAATTTCATCGTGCTGAGCGGCGTGTATCCCAACCAACCGCAGCCGGATACAGCTTGGAAGATCGAGTTGCGCCGGGACGGCGTCTGGCGCACGCGCGCGCGCGGCGTGGGCGGCTGGTATGACTGCGGCCGTTACGTGTGGGGCGGACACACCACTGCGCCGATCACCTTCGACGCGCTCCGGGTGAGCGTGTTCAGCAAGAACAACCAAACCTCGCTCAAGAGCATCCATTTCCGCGGCGAGGAGAAGCTTTCGTGGCTGGCGGCGCGCCTGCCGCTCATCAACGCGCGAATCGTGGCAACGCCTTCGCGACTGCGGGCCGGCCGGCCGGCGCGGTTGAGCGCCGAAACCTTGGCCGGACGCATCGCCTCGTGGCACTGGGACTTCGGGGACGGCGGGAGCGCCGTCGGGCGGAGCGTGACCCATCAGTTTGCGGACGCGGGCGACTACAAAGTGGCCTTGAGAATTTCCGACGGCAAACACTCGGCCACGGCGCGCCGCATCCTGCGCGTCGGCTCCCCGGTGTGAGTCGAGTTAATGCCGCTGACCGCGCCGGCGCTGGCAGGCCGCGAGGTCACATTTGCCGCAACGGCTGTCGAGGGCGCGCCCGAAAGTTATGTCTGGGATTTCGGCGACGGTCAGACCGCCAAAGGCCCGAGGGTGCGGCACATCTTCGCTCGGCCGGGCATTTACCTCGTCAAGGTCAGCGTGCGTCAAGGACCGTTCACCGACGACTGCCAGGCGCTGGTGAGGGCGCATACGCCGGAAACGCTGCACGCGCCGCAGGTGTTGCTCGACACCGACGCCAAGAATGAGCAGGACGACCAGCATTACCTCGCCTATGCCTTGTTCAGCGAGCTGGATGTGCTGGGCGTCAACAGCACGCATCACGGCGGCGGGCAGGAGCCGATCAATTACGGCGAGATTCTTCGCGTGATCGAATTGGCCAAACAAAGCGGATTGCCGGCGGCGCGGGCGCCGCGGGTGTTTCATGGCGCCAACGCCCCGCTCGAAGCGCCTGACAGCGGCGACTGGCGCGACACCGAACCGATCGTGACCGAAGCCAGCGAAGCCATCCTGGCGGCCGCCCGCGGCGCGTCGCCAGACAATCCCGTCTGGATCGTGCCGGTGGGTCCGGGCGCCAATCCGGCTTCGGCAATTCTGCAGGCGCTGCGTGAAGGCATCGACCTGCGGGGGCGCATCCGCATCTTGTGGCTAGGCGGATCGCGGGACACGATTTCCCATGACTTCAACGGGCGAAACGACCCCTGGTCCATCGCGGTCATTGGGCGCAGCGGGATCGAGACATGGATCATGCCTGCGCCGGTGAGCGCCCGGGTGGCGATTGACAAACGGACCGAAGGCCATCTCTACGCGAATCATCCGCTGGGCCAATATCCCAAGCGCATCGTGCCGGCCCGCCCCAAAGCGCTTTACGACACAACGACGCCGGCCACGATCATCAGCCTGCGTTTGGGCCTGGGTTGGGTCAAGTCGGTTGAATGGATCATCGTCGGCGGCCCGGAAGCCGGTTATCGGTGGAGACGGACCGACAAGCCTGGCAGCGTGCGGGTCATTCGCGATATCGATCAACAGGCCATGAAACGGGATCTGTTCGAGACGATCAAAAAACGTCCAACGCGGCTCCTGGGCGCGCCGCCTGTGCCACGAGGCCTCCGATGAATGGCAGACGCGCTGAAGCAGGAGCATAGTCAGCAACAAATCCATATCGCCTTCAGCGGCCAGCCCATCCAAGCGCCGATGGCCAAACCCTGGGCGGGAACGCTCGCCGAAGGAAACATCCCGGCGCGGCCACTGCCCTGCTCCCTGCCCGAATCCAGACGATGAATCAGCCGAGGGAAAAAGCTCGCCAGGCTGGATTAACGCTTGCCTCAAACCGCCGAAAGCGGCGAGAATGAGCCGCCTATGAAAAAGAACGCAACTTCTAGACGCGAATTCCTCCGCACCGCGTCCTTGGCGACCGGCGCGGCCACCATAGGGTTCCCCCAGATCCTTCTGGCTCAGGGGGCCCTGAACAAGCTGAACATTGCGCAGATCGGCGCGGGCGGCAAAGGCGCCAGCGACACCGACTGCTGCGCGAGCGAGAACATCGTCGCCCTTTGCGACGCGGACCGAAACCAGGCCGCGGGGCAATTGCGGAAGTATCCCAAGGCGAAGTACTACCAGGACTTCCGCAAGATGCTCGACGAGATCGGCAAGAGCCTTGACGCGGTTATCGTCTCCACGCCCGACAATCTCCACGCCGCCGCGGCTTCTTTGGCCATGCGGATGGGCAAACACGTGTACGTCCAGAAACCGTTGACCTGCTCGGTCTACGAGGCCCGCTACCTGCGCCACCTGGCCCGCGAGATGAACGTGGTCACCCAGATGGGCAACCAGGGCAGCTCCGAGAGCGGGCTGCGCCGGGCGGTCGAGGTCATTCAGGCCGGCGTCATCGGACCGGTCCGCGAAGTCCACGTGTGGAGCAACCGCCCGATCTGGCCCCAAGGCATCGACCGGCCCAAAGGCGAAGATCCGGTTCCGCCGAACCTGAACTGGGATCTCTGGATCGGTCCGGCCCCGTGGCGGCCTTACAAGAAAGGAGTCTACCATCCGTTCAAGTGGCGCGGCTGGCAGGACTTCGGCACCGGCGCGTTGGGCGACATGGCCTGCCACACGGCGAACATGCCGTTCCGCGCCCTCAAGCTCGGCTATCCGACCGAGATCGAAGCCGAGTCCAGCCCGATGAACAACGAGACCTATCCGCTGACCTCGAAGATCCGTTTCGAGTTCCCCGCCCGCCCCGGGATGCCGCCGGTCAGGTTCTGGTGGTACGACGGCAACCCCGGCGAGAAGCGGGTCAAGATCTACCGGCCGGGCCGGGAAGTGACCAAGGAAGTGGTGGACATGATGGGCAAGCTGCCCGGCAGCGGGTGCCTGGTCATCGGCGACAACGGCAAGCTGTTCTCCCCCGACGACTACGGCGCGCGGTTCTACCTCTGCCTCAAGGGCGAGAAGGAGTTTGTGGACGGCAACAAGCACGAAGCCACTCGCAACATCCCGCAACGCATCCCCCGCAACACCTATCCGGGCGGCACCGACAAGCGGCATCACATTGAGTGGCTGGAAGCGATCAAACAAGGCAATCCGGGGCTGTGCTACTCGCGCTTCGACATCGCCGCTTACCTGACCGAGATCATCCTGCTCGGTTGCGTTGCGCTCCGCGCTCGGCAAAAGCTCGTGTGGGACGGGCCCAACATGCGAGCCGTCAACACTCGCGTGGCGGACAAGTACGTCAAGCGCATGTTCCGCGCCGGGTGGCGGCTGTACTAAGGAGCCCAAGCCCGAGAAGCTTCCGAAGCAAGGCTTCCCCCGCAGGGGAAGCCTCTTTTTTTCAGCCGCACATCAGCTTGCCGCTCGATCCGGCGCGCCGCGCCGCTGAACGCGCGAGCCCGGGAGGGCTTGCGCAGCGGAGGCTCGTTCCATAGCCTCGGAGGCCATGAACAGCAATCATCATCGCAACAGGCTGCGGAGAATCCGCCGCATCCTGAACGGAATATGCGCCTTGATTGCGGGGGCCGCAGGCGCATGGCAGGCGCCCGCCGCGGTGATTCACGCGGACCCCCACGGCGACGATCAAAATGACGGCTCGCCGAGCGCGCCGGTCGCCACGCTGGAACGGGCGCGGGAACTGGTCCGTCATGCCGCTCCGGGCGAGCCGCGGGTTATCGTCCTGCACGGCGGCTTCTATTCCAACGTCGGCGTCGTCTTCGGTCCGCAGGATTCGGGGTTGATCATCCGCGCCGCCCGCGGCGAGCGGCCGGTCCTCTGCGGCGGCGTCCGCCTCACCGGCTGGGTCCGCACAAAAGACGGCCTTTGGGAAGCCCCGCTCCCGCCCTACCCCGAACCGGCGAAGGAAGACGCGGTCAACGGCCTGGGGCGTTGGGAAGTCCGGATGCTCTTAGTCGACGGCAAGCCGCGCCCCCGCGCGCGGTATCCCGACAAGGGCCGTCTCCGGCACCTGTCCCGCTTCAACGTCCCCTGGATGAGCTCCACCGGGGGCGGTTGGAAACGCAAGCCCACCCGCGAAGAGCTCTCCACGCTCAAGTGCCGCCCCGGCGACATCCCGCCCGATCTGGAGATCCGCAACGCCGAGATCACGGTGTATCACATGTGGGACGAATCCTGCGTGGGGGTGGCGGCTTGCGACCGCTCGCGCCGCATCCTGCGGCTGGACCCGCCTTGCAGCCATCCGCCGGGGGCTTTCGGCGTTCAGGAATATGTGATCTGGAACACGCGGGAAGGCCTCACCGCCCCGGGGCGGTGGCGCCACGATCGGGTCCGCAACCGCATCGTCTACAAGCCCTTGCCGGGAGAAGACCCCGGTCGGCTTTCCGTGTGGGTTCCCTCTCGAACTGTCGTGCTTCGTTTCCGCGGCGAGCGCCGGCGGCCCATCCGCCGCATCCGGGTGGAAGGGCTGACAATCGCCTGCGCGACCGCGCCGCTGCTCGCCGGGGGCTTTGCGGCAAGCCGCTTTGACGGCGCGGTTTCCCTGGAAAACGCCGAAGATTGCGTCCTGAGCGACTTGCGGGTGCGCGGCGCAGCGGGGCACGGGATCAACGGCCGCGGCCTGTTGCGAGGCGTCCGCGTCGAGCGATGCCTGGTCGAAGACTGCGGCGCAGGCGGCGTTTACGTGGGCGGCCAAGGCGCGGTGATCGCCGACAACCGCATCCGCCGCATCGGACTCAATCAGCCCAGCGCCATCGGCATTTATCGGGGCGGCAGAAACAACGTGGTGGCGTTCAACGAAGTGAGCGACACTCCCTACTCGGCGATCAACTACGGCGGGGTGAACAACGTCATCGCAAGCAACCTGATCCAACGTTGCATGCTCGAGCTGCACGACGGAGCTGCGATTTATATGTTCGCCGCCACAAACTGCGTCCTCCGCGGCAACGTGGCCCGCGACATCCCCGACACCGGCGGCTACGGCTCCTCGGCATATTACTTGGACGAGCGAAGCCGCCGATGCGTGGTGGATCGGAATTTCTCGCTCAACGTCCAACGGCCGTTGCACATGCACATGGCCACCAACAACCTCATCCGCGGCAACGTGTTCATCACGCGCGGCGACGCGCGGCTTACCTTTCCCAAATGCCGAAACTTCCGCCTCGAGGAAAACGTTCTCTACGCGCCGGGCAAGATCCGTATCGAGAACATCGATGCGATCACGGAATGGACCAGGAACATCTTCTTTTCCGGCGCGGGCCGAATCGAACGCGTGCATCAGCGGGACTACCGCAGAGGCCGCGTCGAATTGGGGCCGCCGCAGGGAACGCTTGCCGCGGATCCCTTGTTCGTAGACCCAGAAAAAGGCGACTGGCGGTACCGAGCCGGCTCGCCGGCGCGGAAGTTGGGCCTGGAGCCCATCGACGTCGAAGCCGTCGGGCCGCGCTGGTGAGCGGCCCTACTCTTCCAAAAGCCGATAGAAGCGGCTCCGGACGCGCGGCCGTTCGTCCACGTAATCCATCGTCTCACGGTCCGGGGTGAACTGATAGATCGTCTCCCAGGCGCGGAGGTCTTCCGAGCTTTCGAGACGGTATGTCTGCCCGGAGCGCACTTCAAGGCGAAGGGAAACCGTGCCGTCCTTGTTGAGCTTCAACGCCCCGATGCGGGGACCGTTCGTCTGGCCGCCGCTCAAGATCAGTCGGTAAGTCGCTTTCTCGCTATAGGTAAAGCCGTCCCATACCTGGAAAGTGAAGCTGTCGGTTCCCTCAAACTCGGGGTCAGGAATGTATATGAAATTAATCCCGACGCCTGTAAGCAAACCGTGCCTCGGGCCTCGGAGCACCGCCGCTTCCAGCCAAGGCGAGTCGGGATCCTCAACCTCGAAGGGGATCGTCGCCTGCTCTCCCTTCGCCAGAACGAGCTGTTGATCTTCCACCTTCGGCGGCGTATTGGGCGGGGCGACCACGAGCGCCACCGTGCCCGGCGCGCTCGCCGCCTCGCCGTCGGAAGCCTCGAACACGAATTTGTCAGGACCCATGTAATCAGGCGCCGGGGTGTAGCGTCGCGCCGCCCCCTCGCCTTCCAACTCGCCGTGCCGGGGAAATTCCAGGATGCGAAACGTGAGCGGGTCGCCCTCCGGATCATGCGCGGGGAGGACGATCTTGGTTGTCGCGTTCATCAGGGCGTTGGTGAAAAGCCCCTCCGCAATCGGGGGAGTGTTGGTGTTCGTAACGCGCACGCTCACCTCGGCCGGCGGCCCCCGGTCTTTGCCGTCGAACGCAAGGTATTCGAAGGCATCCTCGCCCAGGAAGCCCGGCTCCGGGGTGTAAACATAGTTGGAACCTCCCCCTTCCAAGCGCCCATGGCCCGGCAAGGCGACAATCTCGAACGAAACCGGGTCGCGGTCCGCGTCCTCGGCCGCAAACGTCACCGCCACAGGCCGATTGGTCTTGGTGACCAATTCGATCGAGGCCGCTTCGGGGGGGTTGTTGACGGGAAGGATTTCCAGCGTCACCCGCCCGGTCGCCTTGGCGCCTTGGGGATCCAAAGCGGTGTAAGTGAAGCTGTCCTCGCCGGCGTAGCCGAATTCCGGGTAATACGCCGCCACGTCCGGGTACATCCACAGCTCGCCGTGCCGGGGCGGCTCCTCCACATGGAAGCTCAGTTTGTCTCCGTCCGGATCCTTGGCGGCAAAAATGATGCTCTTGGAAGCGTTGCGGTTGAGCGTGATCGTCTGGTCGGAAACCTCCGGCGGATCGTTCCTCGGGACCACCCGGAAAGTGATCTGCCCCTGAGCGGAAAGGCCGGCGGCGTCCGTCAGGTCGTAGGCCACCTTCTCCGTCCCGTTCCAATTCGGCGCGGGAACGAATTCCCATTTGCCGTCTTCCAACGGATGAAGCTCGCCGTGCTCCGGCCGCCCCATCTTGCTTATCCGCACCGGGTCGCCGTCCGGGTCCGCGTCGTTTTCCAACGGATCGAAGTCCGCCGGCGTGTCCTCGGGGGTCAACACGCGGTCGGGCTGCGGCGCAGGCGGGTCAGGAACGGGCAACACATTGACGCGCGCCTCGCCCATGGCCATGCCGCCGGACTCGTCCCGAAGAACGTATTGAAAGCTGTCAGGGCCGTTGTAGTCCTTTTCGGGCGCGTACCGGACTCGACCTGCGGCGTCCTCGATCACAGCCGCGCCGTGGAGGGGGCGCGTGAGCATCGCCAGGGAAAGCCGTTTGTGCTCGGGAGAAACATCGTTGGCCAGCAGGTCCAGCTCGATCGGCTCGTCCTCCAACCCGACCGCTCGATCCGGCAGGGCCTCCGGAGGAACATAGTCCGCGCGCGCGGCAAACGAGACCTCCGCCTCGGCCGACGCGCCTTTGGGATCCGTCGCAGTGAGGCGCACCGTCGCTTCGCCCTCCCAATCCGGGCTTTTCGGCTCGACCCGCAGCTTCCGGGCCGAATCCACCCAGGCGTCCACGCTCGGCGGCGCGTCCACCGTCCACTTCAACGCGGGAACCGGATCGTCCGGATCCACCGCGAACCGGTCCAGTTCGATCGGGAAAAACGGGGTTCCCGACCGAACAAGCTGGGAAGGCAGCGGGAGAATCTGCGGCGGATAATTCGTCCATCCCCGAGGGGGGATGTAACCGGTGTGAGCCGGGTCGCGATGGAACTGGGGCCAAGGCGCGGTCTCGGGCCGATAAGGCGCGTCCAGCCCCCAGACGTAAAGGCTGAACCGGCGTTTCGAAACGGCGGGCGGTTGGCCCAAGGAATAAGCTGCGTCGGCGACGCTGGCGGCCGCAATGTCTGTCTTGCCGTCTCCGTCCAGGTCCGCTATCACAGGCGCGGAACCTTTCTGATAGGTGAATTCCATCGCCAGAGCGTCGGCTTCCTCCCTCTCGCTCAAGCGCAGCGGCTCGCCTTGCAAGTTCCATGCCGCCACGCCGCCTCTGACGCTCCATGATTCGAAGTAGAGCATGGAAAACGGCTGGACAGCCAACACGCCCGCAAGATCGGCGCGACGATCGCCGTTCACATCTCCCAGAACGAGTTGAGAAGCAAACGCGCGGGACTGGCTCGGCGCAAGGGGCCAGCCCGTAGCCTCAAAGCCGTCCCCGCGCAACAGATGCAGCCGCCACGGCGAACGGCTTGGAATGGCAACCTCCAGCTTCCCGTCCCTGTCCAGATCGCCTATGGCCGGCGCGGCGAAAAAGTCCAGGTCGGTCAGAACCGGCCAGCCCGGCAGCGGCGCGCCGGTGATCGGCGACCTGGGCGGCGACGGGCGGTGCGAGGGGCGTGT
>JAGHDA010000076.1 GCA_021160185.1 Verrucomicrobiota bacterium | reverse complement strand
CGCCACGCTGCCTTGGTCCACCTGCCCGGTGTCGCCCTCCGCGATCACCTCTTCAATGGGGGTGTCGGCGCGGACGCCCGTGGCGTCGATGGCCGGGCTGACCAGCTTCACGTAAGGCGGAGTCGAGGCCGCCCGCGGATAGACATTGAGCGAGCCGGGGGTCATGGCGTCGTTGAGGAGGACCTTGGTCCCGTCGTCTTGGACCATGAACCACTCGACCGCCGCGCCGCCGCCGCCGTTCTCCCAAACCAAACGGAACGGATAGATGCCGGCCTCGCGAATGTAGATCTTGAAGGTCGTGTCGGAGGCTCCGCGGCTGCCGTTGTACTCGCCTGGCCGCAAGGCGAAGGCGTCGCGCGGATTGGTGTAGGTCTGGACGCGGAAGCCGTCGTCGCTGTTCACGCCCATCGTGTACATGCCGGCCTGCGGGAACTCGATGTAGCCGATGATCTCCAGCGCGCAGTTGTCCTCGCTGGTCATGTCCGGGCCGGGGATGTTCACCATGTCGAGGGGATAGTCGAGGGTGAAATTGCCCGAGCCGCCGCTGTCGTTCTTGAAGTCGATGACGTCGAGCCAATCCATGAAGCCTTCGGCGTCCAGGCCGAAGGTGTCGGCCTTGTTCTCACCGTGAAGCCCCTGCAGCATCTCCTCGGTCCAGTCGTTGTCGTTCGGGTTGGCTTCCTCGACCTGGTAAGGACGAATGCGGAATCCGGTTGTGCTCGTGTTCACATCCGCGGCCTTCAGGTCGGCCGGAACAAGCGTGTACTGTTCGACGGTGAGCGACCGCTCGATGGTGTAGCTCTCGCCCTGGGTGTCCTGATAGCCGATCTCCAGATCTATCTTCGTGCCGCCGGGCAGGAGATCCGGCAAGGTAGAATACTCGATCGTCGTGATGTCGCCGGACTTGGTGATATTCGACGAGGCCGTCACGTCCTCCCCGTTGACTTTGAGGCTGACCGAGCCGTCCACAACCTGCACCCCAGGAGCGTCCTGAATCTGGACGGTGACCCCATCAGCCAGCAACTTGGCGCCGACCACCGTGGGCGTGGAGGCGGGAATTGTGTCGATCACGATGTTGTCCACGTGCTGGTTCTGATTGGAGCCGCCGGTGCGGCCCATCAAGACCAACCGGCCCGGGCTGGGGAAGTACTCCACATCGGCCTGATCCAGGAACGTGTGGCCCTTGTAGGTGACCGTCAGCTTGCCTTCGGCGCTCAGGTCCACCGTCAGCGGCTGCCAGCAGAGGGTGCTGGGATCGCCGTCCGGATTGCCGTCCGCATCCATGTGCTGCGGTCCGGTCTGCATGCTGGTAATGTCGTCGCAAGAGCCGTGACGGGTGGGCATGGCCTGGCGAAGAACCGTCACATCGTCCACGCGGACGATGATGCCCTCAATATCGTTCCCGTCCGGAAGCGGATTGCCCTGCCAGGCGTCGAAGCAGACCGACAGGCCCGTGCTGGTGCCTCCTTCAGGCCCCAGGTCAATCCCGTGCACAGCGCCGGTCCACATCCCAGGATCGGTGAAGATGGGATCGTTGCTGCGCGCATAGTTGACGCTGAAGCCGTCCGCCGGACGATCGGTCGTGCCGCTGCCCATGCGCACGTCCATGCTGAAGGTGAACCCTTTGACCAGCATGCCGCTGTCGAAGTCGTCGAAGCGGATCACGGTCCTTTGGCTGCCGACCGCGTCCGTGATGGCGAGATATCCGCCCGGATTGCCCCCGGTCGCGCGCCAAGGCGCAGGATCGAGGTTGGAGTCAATGTCCAGGAAGGCTGAGGGGTCGGAGTCGAAATTATACTCCGCATGGCCTGCCTGAAGCGAAACACTTCCTGCAAGCCCCACGCACAGCCCTATGAGGGTTGCCGTTCGTCTTATGGTTTTCATGGTTTTTTCCTCCGTCGAAGCCCCTTCTATCAAATGCAGGCGGCTCTGTCAAGCGGCTGCGCCTAATTTTTTTAAAACGCGTCCGCTTCCCGCTTTCCTCCGGCGGCGGAAAGGTCAACCTGAGGAGGGTCAAATCTTAACCTTGACGACCCGATCCGGACCGTTCAAAATGATTAGGAGTCGTAGGCTTCTCCCAAGAGGGAAAGCCTCGATCGCCGGCGGAAAGGGGACTTGGGGGCGCCGGCTCCCTCCCCGAGGGAAGGACTGGAGAAAAGGCTTATGCCCGCCGAAGCCAAACAGGACGAAGACAAGCAGGAAAGCCGGAAGACGATTCTGGTCGTCGATGACACGCAATTCATGCATCGTCTGCTGCGCTCCGCTTACACCAAAGCCGGCTATGAAGTGGCCCAATGCACGAACGGCAAGGAGGCCCTCCGCCTGGCGGACGAACTGCTCCCGCGGCTCATCGTGATGGACGTGATGATGCCGGAGATGGACGGCTTGACCGCAGTCAAGCATTTGCGAAACAACCCCCGAACCAAGCGCATTCCGATAATCGTCCTTTCTTCGCGCGGACAAACGGTGACGCGGGTCCAGGCCGAAGAGGCGGGCGCGGACCTGTTTTTGACCAAGCCCTTCAGCCCCACCGAGCTGGTCCAGCACACCAGAACGCTTTTGGGGAGAGAAAGGGAAACTGACTAACAATTTCTCCCTATTCCTTTTCTGGGAAAGGCTTGGGAAGGGAGACAAAGAAAACAAAAAGGCCCGCGGCTCTACGGCAACGTCGGGGGTTGGAGGAAGGAGAGGAGTAGGATGAAAAGGTTCTTGCCTCTCTTCATAATGGTGGACGCCTGCGGGTGGGAAATCATCCGCGAAGATTCTTTTTGCAAGCTTTTCGCCCCGCGCCGGAAGCGCCTGGAATCGGTCTTCGGCTACAGTTCGGCCTGCGTGCCTTCAATACTCTCCGGCCGATGGCCTGAGGAGCACAGAAACTGGTGCTATTTCGTGTATGATCCCGAAAACTCGCCCTTCCGTCCCCTCCGGCCCTTGCGTTGGCTGCCCGAAGCCGTGACGAGCCGTCGCATTTTCCGAAGGCTTTTGACTAGGTTCGTGAAGCGCCAACTCAGTTTTCGTGGTTATTTCGATCTCTACAATATCCCGTTCCGTTACATCCACCTGTTCGATTTCACCGAGAAAAAAAGTCCGCTTCAGCCCGGCGGCATGAATCGAGGCCCAAACATCTTCGATTTCCTGGTTGCCGAGGGGATCCCCTATTTCGTGAGCGATCCGGACAAAGGAGAAGAAGAGAATCGGGACGTTCTTATCGGGGCAATTGAAGCGGAAGCCATCGAATTCGCCTTTCTCTACTGGGCGAAACTGGACGGCTTGATGCACATGGTCGGGAACGACTCGCCTGAAGTTCCCAAAAAACTCCGCGTCTACGAGCAATGGATCGAGCAAATCCTCGCCGCGGCCAGGAAACACTACAAGGAGATCCGCCTCTACGTTTTCAGCGACCACGGAATGGCCAACTGCGAGATTCACCTCGACCTGCGGGCGCGGATCAACGCCCTGGGCTTGCGGATGGGGCGGGATTACGCCGCGGTCTATGATTCAACCATGGCTCGTTTCTGGTTCCTTCAGCCCGGAGCGCGGGAAAAAATCGAAAAGGCTCTCCAAGAGGTTCCGGAAGGAAGGATCCTGTCCGACGAAGAGCTGAAGGCGCTCCACGCTTTCTTCGAAGACCGGTACTTCGGCGAGCTGATTTACCTTGTCCGGGAAGGCGTCTTGATCGTGCCCAGCGACATGGGGGCGCGGCCTATTCGGGCCATGCACGGGTATCACCCGAGCGAGAAGCACAGCTACGCCTCGCTTCTGAGCAACCGCGAAAAGATTCCTGAAGAAGTGACCCACATTCCGCATATTTATCGCCTGATGGAGGCGGACGCGCGGGAGGCGAAGGCGCTCCGAGCCTGAGAGGGGCTATGGGCAGAAAGGGGGGCAACAAGATCGTTCATGTGCCCCGCCGATTCGTGAGGAGCGAATGGGGCGGGACGGAGACGGTCATTCTGGAGATTTCCCGGAGGCAAAAGGCGCGAGGGCTGGAGCCGGTCATCATGACCTCCATGGCGTTGGCCGACCGCCGGGAGGAAGAAATTCAGGGAGTGCCTATCCGGCGTTTTTCCTACTCCTACCCCTTCCTGGGCCTTTCCCGCGAAGAAAAGGCGGCCATGGACAAAAAGGGCGGCAACCTGCTCTCCCTGTCCCTTTTCCTGGCGCTGCTTCGAGAGCCGAATGTGCGTCTGTTTCACGCCCACGCGTTAAAGAGGCTTGGCGGGGAGACGCGCACCGCGGCGCGGCTTCGGAGCAAGCCTTTCGTGGTTTCCCTGCATGGCGGGGTCTTTGACGTGCCCGCGGCCGAGCGGGAGGCCATGGAACAGCCGATCCGGGGCAAGTTCGAGTGGGGTCGAGCCTTCGGCGCCCTGTTCGGCTCCCGGCGTGTCCTGGAAGACGCGGATCTGGTCATCTGTGTAGGCCAGAGCGAACTGGAGAAGGCCTCCCGGGAACTGTCGCACGATCGGCTCGCGTATCTGCCCAACGGCGTGGACACCAAACGGTTCGCCCGCGGCGAAGGCTCCGCCTTCCGAAAAAAACACGGCGTGCCGGAGGACGCTTTCCTGGTCCTGAACATCAGCCGCATCGACGCACAAAAGAACCAGCTCCTCCTGCTCCGCGCCTTCGCCGAAGCCGTCAAGGAAGAGCCGGACCTTTTCCTCATCCTGGCGGGCCCGGAGACTCAACCCGATTATGCGGCGGCCCTGAGGCGGTTCCTCGCCGAACAAGGCTTGGAAAGCCGGGCGCGCATTCTGCCCGGCCTGCCCAACGACAGTCCGGATTTAGTAAATGCTTACCACGCCTGCGACGCGTTTGTGCTGCCCTCGATTCACGAGCCGTTCGGAATCGTGGTCCTGGAGGCCTGGTCGGCAGGCCGGCCGGTGATCGCCTCCAAAGTGGGCGGCCTCAAGAGCCTGATTGCGGAGAACGAGACCGGCTGGTTCATCGACCCGACAATCCCCGAAGCGGCGGGAGAATTGGCCAAACTGATCCTGCGCCTCCGGCGGGAGCCGCACGCGCGCAATAGGCTGGGGGAAGCCGGCCGCCTGGAGGCCCTTGGCCGGTATGATTGGGACCGGATCGTAGATCGTCTTGAAGCCCTTTACCAGCAGGCCGAACGCCACGCCGCCGCGCGCGGCGGCAACTCCAAGAAGTCGTCCGAGCCATGAGCGGCGATCCCAACATCAAGAAAAGCTTCTGGACGGGCGCGCTTTCCAACTACGCCCGAGTGTTTCTTCGGATGGCGCTGGGCCTGGTGACCTTCCGGCTCCTTTATCAGGGGCTCACTCGGGAGGAGTTCGGCTTTTGGGCCTTGCTCTGGAGCGTGTTCGGCTACGGCATCCTGCTGGATTTCGGCTTCGGCTACGCCGCCCAGAAGCGCGTGGCGGAGCTGAGCGTCCGGCGCGACTGGCCGACGCTCAGCCAGGTGTTAAGCACCATCTTTCTCTTCTACTTGGCCGCTTCGGCCATCCTGGTGAGCCTGGCGTTTTTATTCTCAGGAACGCTGATCCAATGGTTCCATGTTTCGCCCGAGAACCGCGAATCCTTCCGGATAGCGCTGATCGTTTTCATCGCGGGGATCGGCCTGGGCTTTCCCATGGGCATCTTCCCGGAGGTCCTGCGCGGCCAGCAGCGCATCGCCGCGGCGAACCAGATCGCCATGGGCGGCATGCTGGCCAATTTCCTGTCGGTGGTTCTGGTCCTTCATTTTCACTGGCCGTTTCTCACGCTGATTGTGCTGGCGTTGCTGTGCGTGCTTGTGCCGGACACCGTGGCGATGGTTGTCGCGCTCCGGCGAATGCCCGAGGTGAAGATCCGGCCGCGTCACTTCTCGTTCCGGCAAATGATCGAGACCAGCCGTTTTTCCCTCTACGCCTATCTGACCATGCTGAGCAACATGCTCCGCAACAAAACCGATCAGGTGGTCATCGGCTCCGTCCTCGCCGTGGAGCGGGTCGCGCCCTACCAAGCCGGAGCCAAAGTGGGCGAGATATTCAACCTGATGACCCGCCAGATCTCCGACGCCCTTTCCCCTGCGGCGGCCTACCTGCACGCCAAGGGCGACCGGCGCATGCTCAGCGAGATGCTCGTCAACGGGATGCGGTGGAACGTCCTGGCGGCCACTCCGCTCTACATCGCCTGCGCGTTCTATCTGAAGGGCCTGCTGCGGCTGCTCACCGGCGAGGCTTCTCCTTCCGGCGAGATGTTGTGGGTGGGTCAGCTCCTCCTGTTCTGGTATTGGTCCTTGGCCGTGACCCACATGGTCTACAAGCGCATGTTCTTCATGGCCGGCCAGGAGCGGCGCATGATGCTCCAAGGCGTGGCCGAGGCCTTGATCAACCTTGCCCTGAGCGTGGTCCTAACCTGGAAGCTTCGGAGCATCGTGGGCGTGGCTTGGGGCTCGGTGGTTCCCACTTTTCTCTTCGGGTGGCTCCTGTTGTGGCCTTGGGCGGCAAAGG
>JAGHDA010000375.1 GCA_021160185.1 Verrucomicrobiota bacterium | reverse complement strand
GTGTAGTAGATCTCCCCCTGAGGCGCCTTCAGTTCCAGGCGATAGCCCCGGGGAACCGCGCCGCCAAACGGCTCAAAGTCCGGCGCGAAATCCGAGGCAAACAACCCCGCTTGGGCGAGGTAATTGGTCAAATAACGCCGCCGGCTCCGAATCCAAACCCTCCCAATGGAATCGTCGAATCCGGAAATGATGTTGGTGACCTGGGCCTTGAGCCACTCGTAGCGGGCGCGAATGCGCTCATCGGTCAGCGCGCCGCCGTGGAACATGTGGCGATGAACCCGATCGGCGAACAGGAGCCGAAATTCCGGGCTCTCTTTGAGGTTGAGAAACATCTCCTGGATGGGCGAGCCGCCCCAAGGCTTTTCGGGGCTGCCGAGCTGTTCGGCCAGAGTGTTGTGAGAGACCGAGTGACGGAAACCGAAAGACCATTCCGCGTCCCACATGTAGAAGCGCCATTTGGCCCCGGGCCTGCGTTCGCGCGCCGCGCGCCAATTGTTGTGCGGCCAATCGTCGGTGTCCGCGTAGATATGCACAAGCAGATAGTCTACAAAATTTGTAGTGTCCAGCAGCGCCTCCACGCGGCGATAGTTGTCCGGCTTGGAAAGGTCCAAATTGCGAATCAACGAGCGCAACGCGTTCCAGGACACATCGTTCCCCTCCCGCACGCCGTCCTGGGCGACCAGGTCCCAATCCCTCCCGCCGCCGAGCCAGGATTGGAGAAAATCGATGTCGATCCGCTCGGTGGGGTTGTAGTAGCCCTTGTAAAGGCCGTTGAGGAAAAGCTGGACGAACGCTCCGCGGGCCGAGACCTGGCCCGCGTCGGCCAGGAGGCGGCGCGCCAGCTCGTCGCGGATAAACGGGTTGCGCGGATCGTTCATTCCGGCGCGAAGCACGATCGTGTCGAACGAAGCCAGGGGCGTCTCGGGAAAGATCGGCTTCTCAAGCCGGCCCGGCCCGTAGTCGCCGCGGAAATAGAGGCGGAAGGAGTATTTGCCTTGAGGGTAGGCGGAGGTGTGGTAGTCGTAACGCTTGCGGATATATCCCCCGCCATGAATGCGGATGCCGCAATCCACTTGAAAGTCGCCTTTCCCGTCGGGAGGGATCCATTCCGCCGACACAGGCCGCTCCCACGCCAGGCCGTGCTTGGTGGTGTTGCGCGGCTGGACTTCCATGATCCCGGTAGGGCCGAAGAGGTTGTTCCGATCCGTCACCAGGGAAAGAACCGGCACGGAACGAAAACGAGCAGGGAGCCGAAAGAGGTAGGTGTGCGTCTGGACCGGCGTCGGCAACAGCCCCGGCTTGAACGCCGCCGCGCGAAGGACGCTGGTGCGAAAGAGCCTTACCGGCCCTTCGTAAAGAGTCCCGCTCTCCTCGGTGGGAGGGCTGCCGTCCAGAGTGTAACGGATGACCGCTCCCGGAGTGGGACAGCTCAAAACCACCTGGATCGGCTCGTAATAAAATCCGCGCTGGACGCTGAAGCGGACAGGCTCCACCTCGCCGCTGATGACGCTCCAGCCGTTGGGCCTGCCGGGCGAGCCGCCGCGATACCAGCCCCAACGCCCCAGCGGGTCGCGTCCGTAACTATAGTCGTTGCGTTGCTCGGGATATTTCGGAGCGAGTTCGTCCGCCGCCTTGTCGGGCTGATCAGGGGCGTACAGCCCCAGATACTCGCCCTGGAGGCCCAGCTTGAAGTTGGCGTGCAACCGTCGGTTGCCCGCCGGTTGCCGGCGGTCCTTCCCGGAGGCGAAAACTATCAATCGCTCGTCAGGATCGAGCGTGAGCGCGGGAAACCGCCATTTGCCCGGAACGTCCGGATCGTCGGTCAAAGACCAGCCTTCCAGGTTCACCGGCGAATCGCCCGCGTTCCACAGCTCGATCCAGTCCTCGGTCTGCCCGTCTTCGTCGCGAAGGCCGGAAACGTTTTGGGCCATGAACTCGGCGATGAGCACGCGGGGAGCGGGCAGGTCCGGGTTCACGGTGTACGTCCAGGGCCGGCCGACAAATTCGAGGCCTGGGTTCAACGCGTCCGCGATCCCGTGGCCCTGGCTCCAGGCGAGGGCGACTTCGCCGGCGGGCTGCGCCGAAAATTGGAATCGGTACGGCCCGGCGGCGGCGCCGAGCACGGCGAGGGCGGGCGCGCCGTTGATCAGAAGATCGCCCGCGTCCACCCCGGTCACAGGCCGGTCGAAGAAAACCTCGACCTGGGAAAGCGCCCGCAGCTCCGCGCCGACAGGCGGCGAGACGCTGACAAGGGACGGGCGCGAGGGATCATAGAACCAGTAACGCCAAGTCGCCCCGGGACCGCTCGGGTCAAACGCTTCTCCCTCGCCGCCCAGGGCTCGGATGTCGGCGTTCATCCACCAGGCCATTTGCACGTCGCCCAACCGCGGCGGCGCAAAAAGGAAGACAAAGGTCTCAGGACCGCCCGAGACGGAAAGCGCCGGCTCGCCGTTCATCAAAAGATCCTCCGCGTCCACTCCGCCCACCGGCTTGTTGAAGGTCGCCTCGACGCGGGCGAGGTTGGTCGTCGGGCCCGGCGGCGGGTCCACTGAAACGATCACGGGCGCGCCGGGGGGCTGGCGCTCGGCCAAAAGCCGCGCGTCGAACACCAAATCGCTGCTTGTGAGGCTTATGTTGAAAACCTGGACCGCCAGTGTGTTCCGGCCGGACCGAAGCGCTTCCCGGGCCGGATCGATCCGCCACGTCTGGAACCCCGCCGGTTCGGGCGCCAAGCTGGAAGCGAATGCGTCGTGCGTAAGCGCCCCAGAAGGGGCGCGAAGGCGGGCGATCTCCACCCCGTTCAGCCATGCGACAAAGCCGTCGTCGCAAGCCGCCTCGAAGAGGAGGGCTTTGAAATCCTCGGCTCTTTCGACGGTGAACGCGCGCCGCAAGTAGACCGTGGCGTAGTTCCGGCGCATGTCGCCCAACACCGTCCCGCCTTCCAAAGGTTCGCCGTAGAAGAAAGGGGCCCGCCCCGCCGGCCAACTTCCGTCGTCAAAATCCGTCTGCCGCCACACTCCTTCCGGAGAAGGCTCCGAGCGCCCCTTGAAATACTTCCAGACGGCGTTGCTCTGTACCAGCGCGACCGTTTCCTCCGCCCGGGCCGAAGCGCTCCACACCGCCAACGCCGCCAAGAAAACCGCTCCTGCGCCGCGGAGTCGCGCCGGAGGCGCTCCCAAATGAGTTCGCGTCTTTTTTCTCATCCAACCGATCTTTCCGGATCCGGCGCGCTCCCGGCTGCTCGCAGGCCTTCCGCCTCGTCCACCCGGAGAAGGAGCAACGCGCCGAGGATGAAGAACAGCAACACCGAAGCCATCCCCGCCCGCTGACTGTCAAACCAGGCCGTCAGCCTGCCTAGGACCAGCGGGCCGAAAAAGGCCACAGCCTTGCCGGAAAAGGCGAAGAAACCGAAAAACTCATTCTCCCGATCCGGGGGCACAAAACGCCCCAGCAACGAGCGGCTGGCCGATTGGGCCGGCCCGACCAGAAGGCCGACCATGATCGCCGCCGCCCAGAACACCAATCGGCTCCGAGCCAGCACGGCGGCTGCGCCTGCGCCGATAAGCCCCAAAAGGCTGAGGAGAATCGTCTTCTTCCCGCCCCAGCGGTCGTCCATCACGCCGAAAGCCCAGGCCCCAATCCCCGCCGCCACGTTGAGGGCGATGCCGAAGACCAGGATCTCCGAAGTAGTGAAACCGAAAACGCCCTGGGCGTAAATGCCCCCGAAGGCGAAAAGGGTGATGAGCCCTTCGTTGTAAAAGAGACGGGCGGCCAGGAGGCGGAAAATCTGCCGGTAGCCGCCGCGTATCTCGCGGAACGTGGCGGTCAATTGGCCGAGCGCCGCCGCGCCGAGCCGCGTCCAGGAAAGCTTCCGGGAAACCCGCGGCGCGGGCGTCCACAGGAAAAGGGGCAGAGAAAAAACCGCGTACCATGCAGCCGTAAGCAGATTGGCGGCGCGGACGTTCTGCCCGTTTTCGCCGGACAACCCGAACCAGGGCTGGGCGGGGCGGATCAAGCAAAAAAGAGCGAGGACCATGCACAGGAGCCCGCCGGCGTAGCCGAGCGCCCAGCCGAAACCGGAGACGCGCCCGATCCGCTCGCGGGGCGCGATGTCCGGCAGGAACGCGTTGTAGAAGACGTTGGCCAGCTCGTAGGCGGTGTTGGTCAAGAAAAAGACAGCCAAGGCGAGCAGAATCTGACCGCGCTGCGGGAAGTAAAGGGCTACGGTTCCAAGGATCGTGAGGACGGTGGCCGCCGCCAGGAATCGTTTGCGCGCGCCGGCTTGATCGGCCAAGGCCCCGGCAAACGGCGAGAGAACTGCCACCGCCAAGGCGGAGCCGGCGACGGCCCAGGACCAAAGGGCCGCGCCGCGGGTGTCGTCCCCCACAATGCCGCGGGTGAAGTAAGCGGCGTAGATGAAGGTGACGACCAGGGTGGTAAAGGCGGAGTTGGCGAAGTCGTAGAGCGCCCAGGCGAAAACAGCGCGGCGGCGGTGCGCGGCCGGCTTCATGAACACGCCCCCGTTCGGCAAAGGCCGACGCTTAGGAGCCGGCCGGGCTTTCTGCGCCCGCGCCGGCCGCTGAATCCTCTTCCCGCCCGGCTCACCGCCTTAGGGCTTCGGGCAACGGCATCCGCACCAGCGTGTGCGGAATCGCCGGAGCCGTTTCCGGCCACAGAACGGCGCGCCCGGTCTCGTCCACCGCGCGCACGTAGCATTCGAAGTCCTCCCCGGCGGAGGCCTCCATCGGGAAACGGGCGCGATAGACGCCCCTGGCCACGTGCTCCGCCTTGATCGTTTGCCACAGTCCGCGGCCCATTTTGCGCCAGTAGACCGTCACGCTGCGCGGCACGGCCTGGGCCAGGACCAGGATCCGGAGCGAGAACGGCTCGGCGGGTTGGAAGCTGGTTCGAGCGGCGGGAACGATGATTCGGAGCGGTCCGCGGTAAGCGGCCGAGAGACTCGCCTCAGGCGGCAACGGCTTGCCCAGCAGCTTTTCCAACTCCGCGCCGGGCTTGTCGATCAGGTCGGGCCGGATGTGCTGCTCCCAGTTGGCGATCGTGCCTAGTTCTCCGGTGGAGCTCACTGTGGCCAGCAAATGCTCATAGACCTCGGCAAGCTGCTTGACCAAGGCGATCCGCTTGGCCAGAGCTCGATTGAGCGCGGCGGGACGATCCGCCGCCGAAGCTTTTTTCGCCGCATCGAGGGCTTTGTTGAATTCGGCCCACCCGCAGCGCAAGCGCGCCACGGCGCGAAGGTAGCGGAATGTCTCCAGCCAGTAGCCGAACCGGGCCCGATTGCCCGCCCCTTCCACATCGTCCGCCAGGGCTTCCAGGAAGCCGACGAACCGGTATTCGGGGGCGACGTCGCGCCACGGACGCGGGTCGGGCGCGATCCCGCCGGGACCATGAATCCACTGGGCCGGGCGCGGGAGGCGGCCGTCCATTTCAGTGAGAATCCGAGCCGCCTTGGGGCCGACCTTAGGCCCGAATTCGGCGCTAGCCCAATCAAGGTAGAAGTCGGCGCTCCGCACATGGCGGCTGCCGCTGAACAGGTCGGGCCAATCGGGGAGGTAGTCTTTGTAGGCCGGTCCGCCGCAATTGATCTTCCACGGCCTGCCGGGTCCTTCGACCACGATGCCGGCGACGCTGGGATATTCCACAACCGGTTGGAACTCGATGTTGAGCCAGCCGTTGGTGACCGTCACGTCCGAAACGGCAAGGTCAAGCGCGCGGTCCTTGCCCACCCGGCCGAAGATATCCAAATTTTCCGCGGCTGTTTTGCCCTGGACTTTGACGTTGAAGACGCGTTTGCCGGCCTGGTTGTAATGGGGCTCGCAGAACTGGAGTCGGACGGTCCACTTGCCGTTGGCCACCGGCAGCCGATAGCCCTTCAGGTCGTAACGGATGGTTTGGTAAACCAGGTCATCCTCGGTGTCGGCGATTTGATGGTCCACAAAGGCGACGACGCGCCCGCCTTCCGGGCCGGCCTGGGGCTGCATGCTCAAGGGCAAATAGGGCGTTTTGTTCCACGCGCTCTGATCCCACGCCGCCTCGGCCAAGGCGGCGAGGTTGGGCGCGATGACGCGCGTCCGCCAATGGATGCCCATGAGCCCGGTGCAACCGTAGCGGCGGGCGTCGGCGGCGTCCTTGCGCATCCGCCCGACCCAGAGCTGAGGAGTTGTGAGCGCCGGGTCGTCTTCGAGCCAGGGAATGGCCCATTTCCCCCGGTCGCCGACTTGTTGGAACGCCGGTTCCACGGGCGCCATGCCCACCTGGCGGTTGATGCAGCTCACGGCGACTTCGGGCGGCAGGACCCGCCCGAACATCGCGGGATCTTTAGGCGGGCCGAGCACCCAGCCGCAAGTGGCCAGTTTGAAGGGGGCTTTGATCCGGCGCGCGGCGTCGACCGCCAGGCCGATGTCCCCCAGAGCGGCCAACACCGCCTCTTGCGAAGCGCCTTGCCAAGTCCAGCTTTCCGGCGTCCACAGCCAATAATAATCAACGGGATAGGCGGCCGTGATGCGTTCGAAAATTCCCTGGTAAAGAAGCCGCTTGGCCTGGGCGCTGTCCGCCTTCACGCCGGCGGTTTGGAGACGTTGAGCGACCGCTTTGGGCGCAACGAGAGGGGTCTCGGTCCCCACACAGGCCTTCACGCCAAGTTCTTTGCCATACCGAAACACCGTGCGAAGCAGCTCGCCGGCGCGACGGAAGACTTCCTTGCAGGCCTCGAGCGTCTTCGGCTCGGGGCAAAGGCCGCTCATCACCTCGCTCCCGTAAGCGTCTTGATCGAAGAGCTGGCCCGCGCCGAAGCTGTACTCGCTCGTCGGCCGCGCGGCGTAGCCCCAGTTGCCGCGCAAGGTGTTCTGGTAGCTGGCAGGGTAGGCGAACTTGACCGACCCGTCGGGGTTGACATCTT
>JAGHDA010000096.1 GCA_021160185.1 Verrucomicrobiota bacterium | reverse complement strand
CGCCCATGGCCTCCTGGCCAATTAAGCTGCTGTAGTGCCGACCTTTTGAATCCTCTTGTTCTGTTCCAATGAGTTACGCAAGAGCATACCCCCAATCCGCGAAGTCGGGCTAGGACTCCCCCTACCCGCACGCTCCCTCAAGGAGGCGCGTGCGGCCCTGTCGCCTGCGCCCCGCATAGCGCTCTCTCCCTCAAGGCAACGCCTCTTTAGCCGTCTTTCGACTCCTCAACGTTCCTTTCGATCGCCGGCCTCATCCTTTTGGAATCCACGACCTCCTCCAGCCGTCTCCAGCCAACCTCTCCCAGTGTCAAAACTCTTGAGTCAGCAGGGCGCGAACGTCTCGCGCATTTGACGCTTGATTTGCAGACCGATGCGTGATTGGCTGTGAAGCGTTGTTGGGCGCCGGCGTGGCGGAATTGGCAGACGCGCCAGACTCAAAATCTGGTGGCCGCGAGGCCGTGTGGGTTCGACCCCCTCCGCCGGCACCATCTCTCTCTTTTCGCTCGCGCCCGCCGCGGAAGAGGCTTCCGAAATCTCCCTGCGCCCGCGCTTACCCCGCTGCAGGCAACGCGCGCAACGCCCGCAGCGCCTCGCGATAACCAAGGAAACGGCGCGCTTCGATTTCGCACTCCCGGACAAGCGCCTTGTTCCGGCAAGTCTTCCGGAACGCCGCAAGGGTTTCCTCCAGAGTCTTCGCGGCGCGCTCCAGCGCTTCAATCTCCTGATCGCTGAGGAACCGGGCCTTAGCCTCCTTGACCCGACGCAGGAACTTATCCGCAGCTCCCAGGCGCGGCATCCACTTGTCCCAGAAGGCGTTGAACGCGTCCCGGAAAGCCAGCGCGGGCTCCACGGCCTCCGGTCCCGCCACGGCAGCCAGGGCGAGGCGGAGGGTTTTCTGCGCGTCGTAGGCTTGCGGATTCCACAGGTAGGAGCCGGCGCAGAGCAGTCCGACCCGGTAGATCTCCAAAGCCGCCGCGTTGTAGTGGACCTCGCCGCTCATCAATTCCCAGAACCGATCGGGGTATTGGGTGGCGAACGGGTCGAACAAGTAATGCCGAGGATTGTGGCGGGCGTAGATGGTGTTGTCCCAGAGCATCACCTTGCGGCGGACCAGCCCTTGGTAATGTTCCACATCGGCCCGAGCAATCCGGAGCGAGCGGACGATGGGCCCCGTCCACACGAGCCGCACATCCGGGGGAACGGCTTCGCTCAGCCGCCGCAGGTAACGCTCGCCGCCGACGCGGTAATCGTCGCGCGGCGTCCAGTAGTAAGGCGGAACCACGTACAGTTTCACCGAGGGAAACTCCCGGCGGAGCCTGCCGTAGAGATCGCGGATCATCGCCGCGTTCACCCGCGCCAGGTCGTCGCCGAATCGCTCACGGTCCTTGGGGCTTGCCACCCGGTAGAGCCTTCCCTCGCGGCGGACAGGCTTGCTGGCGAAATCGTCCAGGCACAGCATCACCCGGCCGCAGCCCGCGCTTGGGCCGATCGCGCACGTCCGGGCCAGCGCCTCAAGGTCCTTCTCATCGGAGACCTCGATGTGCTCTTTCCAGAGGTAGTAGGGATTCACAAAAGGCATGACGTCCAACCCGCGCGGGCGCATGAAGCGGGCCATTTCGCGCACGAAGCTTTTGTAGGCCTCGGAAGGACGGGGCCATTGGTCCGGCCCCAAAGTGGTATAGCAAATGTCCAGGCAGTTGAACTTGCCGTTTGGGGCCCACCGCCCGATCGCCCGCAGGGCCGCCCAATCCTGGCCTTCGCCCTTGAACGAGCGGAGGCGGAAGACCGGCCAGTCCCGAACGTTCCGAGGATGAAAGAGAAGCTTCTCTCCGTGCGGCTCCAGCATCTGTTGCAGGGTTTTGCCGGCGAAGCAAAGGCCCGCCGCGTCGGCGCCAAGGGCGGTTACCCAGATGCGGCCTTTCCGGCGGCGGCAGCCGATCGCATAACCTTCCGGGCGCAGGACCGGCTCCGTTCCCGCAGACCGCAGGCGCGCGGCCGCGCCGGCGTCGTCGGCAGCAGCCAGCTCGAAGAGGACCGCCGCAGCGTCCGCCTCCTTCGGGTCGCGCGCGATGCGCGGCTTGGGGAAGCCGAGCCGCCGCACGCGCTCACAGATTTCCGCCGCCGCGATTTGCGCGGCGCGGGGCGCGTCCGGCCCTGCGAAAACTGCGATCCTTCCCGGGGCCCCCTTGCGACAAAGCGTCCACGGCCCTTCCAAGGCGCGGCTTTCTTGCGGCGGGGGAAGAATCTCGCCCGTGAAAAAATGCGGCCAGGGAGCGGCGTCCGCGGTGGTTTCGGTTCGGTCTGCGGGAGCAGGCTGTTCGAGCGGGAAGAAGCGGTAGACCTCGCCGCTGCGGCGGCCTACGCGAGCGGGCAGCGCGCCGGCGAAAACGCCCAGGTCCTGCCGCCGCCACAGGTCCCGAACCCGCTGCGGACCGCGGAGTCCCAAATCGCGCCATTCGAGGGTCGTTTCAGCCGGAAACTCGCCTTGACTGAAGAGCCCCACGGCCCGGGAACCGTCGGCCAGCGGCTTGATCAGGAGGAAGAGATTTTCGTCGATGCGGTGGACCTTGCCGCAAAGGCCCAAGGGATCCTGGTCCACTTCGATCAGTTCCGGATTGCAAAGGATGTTGAGAGTGAACGGGTCCAACCGGGTCATATCGCCGCTGTAGAAGAGCGGCGCGGCCAGGAGACACCACATGGAGAAGAAAGCGTATTGCTCGTTGGGGCTGAGGGGGCAAGGCCTTGGCAGGCCGCCGCCGCGGGCGTCGCCCACATAGCCGATCTGGATGTAGTCCGGGTCGTTCCAGCCGCCCGGCCCGTTCCATTTGCCGATGGCGGCGTTGCGGAGGGCAACCTCGAATATCCTGTTTAACTCGAAGCCCAGGTCTCCGCCGGTCCGCCATGAGTTGCCGCCGACTTCGCGGCCCCATTCCCACACGTCGCCCATGCCGTACTGGCAAAGGTTGAAGACGATGTCGCGCCGGGCGCGGCGCAGGATCCGGCCCATGAGCCGGTAGGGACGTTTGTAATCTTCCAGGGTCGGCTTGCGCTTCAACGTCCTTCCGTAGGAGCACCAGTCGTACTTGAGAAAGTCGAAGCCCCATTCGACAAAACGATCTACGTCCTGCTGCTCGTGACCGTAGCTTCCGGCGAACCCGGCGCAGGTGAACGGTCCGGGCGAAGTGTAGAGGCCGGCTTTTAACCCCTTGGCGTGGATGTAGGCGGTCAGGCCCTTCATGTCCGGGAAATGACCGTTGGGCAAGATGTTGCCCTGGGCGTCCCGGAGCGGGCCTACGCGAAGGGGGTCCTTGGACTTGGGGGCGCGCATCCAGCAATCGTCGATGCAGACGTACTGGTAGCCGACGTCCGCCATGCCGCTTTCGACCATCGCGTCGGCCGCCTGCCGGATGGTGGCGTCGGTCACCCGTTGGTAATGAGCGTACCAGTGGTTCCAGCCCATCGGCGGGGTCAGGGCCAGGACGTCGCCGCTGACGATCTTGAACGGCTTGCTGTCCTTGCCGAAGGCGTTTTCGGCGCGGAGCAACGCGCGGTATTCGCCGCGAGCCGGGGCGGTTCCTTCCAAGACGCCGCGCTTGGGATCGAGGCGGATCGTCGAGGGCAGGCCTTCCGCGGCAAAGCGCATGGGGCGTTGCCCCGTGGCGGGAATCCGGTACAGGAACGGGCGGCCCGGCCGACAGCCGTAGACCGAAGGCCCGTGGATTTCCGGCTTTTTCGGGAAAGGCGGCGTGCGAATTTCCCGAGGCTCCTCCGGCCCGGCAATCGCCTCGGGCTTGCCGCCCTCGGTCAGGATCCGCGCTTCGGCCCAGTCGGCGTGGTCGTAGCTGATCCCGTCGCCCCCGTCCTCCACGATCAACGTCAGCAGCCGCGCGCCGCGGATCGGAAGATCGACCGGCTTCGCCCGTTGGCCGGGCCGCATCACGCCTGAATCCCAAAGCCTCTTGCCGTCGGCGTAGACGCGGAAGACGACCGAGCCGGGCGTGCCTTTGGCCGAATCATCCACGCCCGTCTTGGCTTGAAACCGAAGCGCGTCGGCCGGGCATCGGATCCAGAAAACGCTTCGGGCGTGGGTTCCCACGCCTCGGGAAAACGCCTCCCCGGCGACGCGCATCGGCGCGCCGCTTACCGAGCGGTCCTTTCTGGCCTTGCCCCAGCCTTGCCGGACGCGGCCAAGGTCCAGCTCGCTCAACCAGTTGGTGCGGCTCGGTTCGCCGTGGGCGGCGCAGACCAGGACCCCTGCCGCCGCGACCACGAGAACCCGCGCTTTCCTCGATGCAAAGGCGATTCTGTTCATGGGAACGTCTCTTGGCGATCTATGCTTCCTGCAGCCAGCGTATCCCCAACACCGAGCCCCAGACAAGGGCGGAACTCTTCTCCCGCGGAGGCGGGGATTCAAGATTGCCGGAAGCCGCGGGATTCGGGAAAATAGCGCTCAGTCCGGCCGCCGGGAGACGCGGCGGGCGGAAAGGACCGACACGAAAAACCCAAGCAAACGAAAGGAGACTCGAATGAAACTTTCCAGAAGACATTTCATCGCCTCGGCTGCGCTGGGCGCGGCGGCGGCCGCCGCCGGAGCCCAACAAAGACCCGCCCGCCGCAGGCTCGGCCAGCGCATCAAACTGGGCGTCTCCACCTACTCCTACTGGCATTTCCGCGGCAAGCCGGTCCCAATCGAGACGGTGATCGACAAGGCGGCCGAGCTGGGCATCGAAGGGGTGGACATCCTCCACCAGCAGATGGCCATTCCAGAAAAAGCGCCGTTGACCTCCGAGCATCGGGCCTACTTGCAGAAGTTGAAGCGGCGCGCCTTCATCAACGGCATCGACGTGATCTGCCTCTCGATCCATCAAGACTTTGTCGATCCGGATCCCGAGTATCGGAAGGCCCAGATCGCTCACACAAAGAAATGTATCGAAATCGCCTATGAACTGGGCGCGCCTTGCATCCGCCTCAACTCGGGCCGGTGGAACACCATCAAGTCCTTCGACGACTTGATGGCGGCGCGGGGCAAGGAGCCGATCCTTCCCGGCCACACCGAAGAGGAAGGCTTCCAATGGTGCATCGACTCGATCGAGAAATGCCTGCCCAAGGCGAAGGAATGCGGCGTAATCCTGGCGCTCGAAAATCATTGGGGCCTGACCCGCTCCCCGGAGGGGCTGCTCCGGATCCTGGACGCGCTCCCTTCGCCCTGGCTCGGCGCGCTCATGGACACCGGCAACTTCCTGGAAAACCCCTACGAGAAACTCCGGAAGGTCGCTCCGCGGGCCGTCTTTGTGCAGGCCAAAACCTATTACGGCGGCGGCGAGTGGTACACGCTCGATCTGGATTACAACCGCATCGCGGACATCCTCTTCGACGTGGGCTATCACGGCTACGTCTCCCTCGAAATGGAGGGCAAAGAGGACCCGGACACCGCGGTGCCCAAGAGCATCGCCATGCTGCGGCGGGCTTTCTCGCCTTGGCGGCGGGCCGGGCGCAACCGACGGGCTTGAGGCGGGCAGCTGAAACCTGAACCGAACCGGACGTTATGGAAAACGCTGCTTCCATTCTGAATCGGCTGGGCGTGTGCAGTTGGTCGCTCCAACCGGCCTCGGCGGACGAGCTGTTCCGAAAATTGGACCGGGTCGGCATCCGCAACGTCCAAATCGCGCTGGACCCCGTCCGCGAAAACGCCGGCGGCGCGTGGGCGCGATTTGGAGACCGCTGCCGCGAGGAAGGGGTGACGCTGGTCTCCGGCATGTTCGGAACCGCAGGCGAAGACTACAGCACCCTGGAAAGCATCCGGCGGACAGGCGGCGTCGTGCCGGACGAGACCTGGGAGGAAAACTGGCGTCGCGTCCAGGCCACCGCGCCGGTGGCGCGCGAGCTGGGTCTCCAGTTTCTCACTTTCCACGCCGGCTTTCTTCCTCACGACCCGAGCGATCCGGCCTACGCCAAGGTGTCCGACCGCGTGGCCCGAATCGCCGATTTCTTCGGCGAACAGGGGATCCTCCTGGGCTTGGAAACGGGCCAGGAAACGGCGGACACGCTCCTGGCCTTCCTCGAGCGGCTCGGGCGGCCGAATGTGGCGGTCAATTTCGATCCCGCCAACATGCTCCTCTACGACAAGGGCGACCCGATCGCCGCCCTGCGAACCCTCTCCGGCCGGGTGCGGCAATGCCACATCAAGGACGCCAAGCGAACGCGCACGCCGGGCGCTTGGGGCGAGGAAGTGGTCGTGGGAACCGGCGAAGTGGACTGGCGGGCGTTCTTGAAAACCTTGGAGGAAATCGGCTTCAAAGGCTGGTGCTGCATCGAACGGGAAGCGGGCGATCGCCGCGAGGAAGACATCCGCGCCGCCCGCGCTTACCTGGAACAACTCGTCAAGGAAGCTTCCTGACCGCTCCTCCGAGCGCCCGCGCGGCGGCGCGCCGCCGAATTCGCGGGCGCGCAAAGCTTGACAGCGGCCGCCCTTCTCAAGAGGGTGGCCGCCATGAAAAAACGCATCTTCCGACGCGCATCGCTCGCCCTGGCGGCGGGGGCATGGACCGCTTTCGCCGCGGAGGGATGGCTCAACGTGACCGACTTCGGGGCGGTCGGGGACGGCAAGACCGACAACACCGCGGCTTTCCAGAAAGCCTTGGACGCCGCCGCCGAGCGACGCGGCGGCGTGGTCTACGCGCCCCCCGGCAACTACCTCTTCCGCGGCCACCTGAACGTGCCCGACGCCGCCACGCTGCGGGGCGTTTGGGAATCGGTTCCCGCCCACAACGGCATCCGCGACCGCGGCTTGCCCAAGCCGACGGACAACGGCACGACGCTGCTGCCGACCGAGGGCGCGGGCAGTGAGGAAGGCCCCGCGTTCATCACACTGCACACTGACAGCACCCTCAAAGGGGTGGTTATCTACTATCCGGAGCAAAAGCCGGACGAGGAGCCTGCGCCCTACCCGTGGGCAGTGGCGATGCGCGGCAAAAACCCCGCCGTTCTCGCCGTCGAACTCCTCAATCCCTACAACGGCATCGACGCGACCCGCAACGAGCGCCACCTGATCCGCGACGTGCACGGCCAGCCGATCCGGCGCGGCATACTGGTCGACCAGATCTACGACATCGGACGAATCGAGAACGTCCACTTCAACCCTTGGTGGAGCGCGAAACCCAAGCTCTTCCAATGGCAGATGGCCCACGGAGAAGCGTTCATCTTCGGGCGCACGGATTGGCAATACGTCTTCAACACCTTCTGCTTCGGCTACCACGTGGGCTACCGGTTCATCCGCGCCAAGCGGGGCGTCTGCAACGGCAACTTTCTGGGCATTGGAGCCGACGACTGCCAAACCGCCGTGGTCGTTGAGGAATGCGCCCCCTACGGACTGCTCATCAGCAACGGCGAGTTCGTTTCCTTCCACGGACCGGACCCGACGATGGTGAGGGTGGAAAGTTCCAACAAGGGAAGCGTTCGCTTCGTGAACTGCGCCTTCTGGGGCCCTTGCAATCAGATCGCCAAAACGGCCGGCGGCACGGTCGGCTTCAGCGACTGCACGTTCGTCCAATGGGACGCGCAATGGAAGGGCCGCTACGCCATCCAAGCCGAAGGCGGCTCGCTGTTGGTGCGCGGCTGCGAATTCCGCGCTCCCCGAAAGCAGATTCGCCTCGGCCCGAAGGTGCGGAAGGCCGTAATCGCCGACAACCTCATCCGCGGCCCGCTTCAAATCCGCAACGAATCCAAGGGCAAGGTCATCATCAAGGACAACGCGGCCGACTGACGCGGCCGGCCCTCTCCGCCTCGGGATTCGCTTCGGAAACCCGGTTCCCTCGAAGCATGCGCAGCGCCAGATCTGCGGCGGGCGCCGCCATGCCGACCAGGCCGAGAAGGTAGACGCCCCAAAGGAAGCGCTCCGGCAAAACCTTCCTGAGCGCCTCCACGCCTTCGCCGATCCGCGGCAAAGCGTCCGCCATGAAGGCGTAAAGGGCCGCAAGCGCGCCCAGGGCGCATGCCGCAAGCGCCGCCCGGCTCGGCCGCCACGGGTTCCGATCGAAGAAGGGATGGGCCATCAGCGAGCCCGTCGCGACCATCAAAAGCGCAATCAGCGCCGGAGCAATCACCGGCCCCCACCACGGAACCGGGATAAGAAAAAGGACGTCCCAATCCAACAGCGAATGGGGCCATCCGGTGAGAACGCGGAGAAAGACGTAGTAGAAAATGTCCCACAACCCGAACGCTACGAGAAAATAACCGAAACGAGCGCGGAAGTTCCGTCCCGCGAGCCAACCCACGGCGGCCAACATGACCATGGTGGCCGCTTCACGGACCAGCTCAGCCAGGCCGAGCGCCGGCCATTGGTCGGGAAGAGGATCCGCCTGATAGGGAACAATCCGGTTGCTGAGCGTCCGCAAATAAAGCACCACAGCGGCTTCCATCCACGCCATCGCCACAGCATAAATCGCGGTAGCCGTCCACCGCGGCCGCATCCTAGGCTCGGAATCCGCCGCCCGGTCCCTTCGATCCGTCATATCCGCCATGCGGCTGTTCTTCCTCGGTCGCGCGCGGAAATCAAGCCTTCCGACGTCGCGCGGGCCGCAGGACCTGCCGGCCGCCGAGCTCAAGAACCCGCCTGCCCCCGCGCCGGCGCAGGCAGATCGCCCCCTCAAGAACAAGCAGCGACTCATTAAGATCCCGCAGAAAACCGCCGGCGACCTGCCTGTCGCGTCTGCAATGTATAGTGTCTCCCTTAAGGATTGGACAGGTGATGAGGGAAGATGATGGAGGAGGCGAGAGGTCTTTGGACGCGGGAGGAGAGATCAAGCGCTGGACTGCGAAGCGGAAGGCGGCGGCGGAGATTTTGAAAGGACTCACCACCCCGGCGGAGGCGGCTCGCAAGCACGGGTTCACCGCGGCCGAGGTTGAGGGCTGGATAGATGCGGGTCTTCGGGGCATTGAGGATCGTCTTCGGGCCGATCCCCGCGAGCTTGAGGCCGCGCACGAGGCGGAGAAGAGAGAGCTTTTGGCCAGGATCGGCGAGCTTTCGATG
>JAGHDA010000167.1 GCA_021160185.1 Verrucomicrobiota bacterium | reverse complement strand
CGCCCGCCGAGCCAGCGCCTGCCCAGGAGGAAACTTTGGCCGCGCCCCCGATCGAGGAGGAAGCCCCCGCCACGGAGCCGGAGCCCGCGGCGGCCCCGGCGACGGCTTCTCCGGAAGAGGAGCCCGCTCCCGAGCAGAAGCCGGAGCCTGCTCCCGAGCCGCCGCCCCCGCCGCGGCCGCCGGTGGTGCCGCCGCCGTTCCAGGCCCCGCCTATCACGCCCCCTTCGACTCCGGGCGCGCCGGGAGGCGGAGAGAAATAAGGCGGCCGCCCGGGACCGGCCACGGTTGAACATCGGAAACGGGATCTTGAACGAGACTGAGAACGCTGAGTTGATCGGACAGAGAACATGGCGGAAATTACCAAAGACCTGATTGTCAAATTGCGGCAAATGACCGGCGCGGGAATGATGGACTGCAAACGCGCCTTGCAGGAGACCGACGGGAATCTCGACGCCGCGGTGGATCTCCTTCGGAAGAAAGGGGCGGCCACCGCCGCGAAGAAGGCGATGCGGGAAGCCCGGGAAGGGGTGATTGCCCAGCACATCCTTCCCGGCGCAAAGACGGGCGTGTTGGTCGAGGTCAATTGCGAGACCGATTTTGTCGCCAAGAACGAGAGCTTTCGGGAGTTCGCTGACGAGGTCGCCAAACGACTCGTCGCCGACCCCGAGGCGGATCTGGAGCAACTGCGCACCGACGCGGTGGGGCGCATCCGGGAAAACATCCAAATCTCCCGGTTCACTCGCTATGAGGTCGAAGGCAACGGCTTGCTCGCCGCTTACATCCACACCGGCGGCAAAGTGGGCGTTTTGGTGGAGGTGGGCGCGGGCAAGGAGGAAACCTTGGGCGCCGAAGAGTTTAAACAGCTCGTCAAAGACATCACCCTCCAGATCGCCGCCGCCAACCCCTCCGCGGTGTCGCGGGAGCAGATCGATCCGGCCCTCGTCGAGAAGGAACGGGCGATCATTGCCGAGTCGGACTTGGTGAAGAACAAGCCGCCCCAGGCCGTGGAAAGGATCATCCAGGGCAAGTTGGAGAAGTTTTTCCAGACCGCTTGCTTGTTGGACCAGGGGTTCGTGAAGCGCGGCGAGATCAGCGTGGGCGAGCGCATCAAGGAAGTCGCTGGTAGCTTGGGCGACGAGATCGTCGTGCGGCGCTTCGCCCGTTATCAGGTGGGAGAAGTGTTCGACGCCAAGAAGTAACGCCGCTTCCGTAAAACGAAAACCAACCGCGGCAGGCCGCCGGTTTTTCGCCGACGGCCTGCCGCTTTTTTTGTGTCGGGCAGTGGAGATTTTCTTTTTCTGGATAGAAATCGTGTAACTTCGAAGTCGTTTTTGTCTCAGTATGGGCGAAGGGAAGATAAGGGACGCTTAGCAAGACTGATAAGAACAATAAGAACACTGAAACAAACGCAAAATTGCCATGAGTGTAGACGTTATCTCCATCCAACCGGCCAAGACTGTGGATGCCCGCGGAACCGCCTGCCCCGGCCCTCTTCTGGAAGCCAAGAAGGCCATCGGTTCGGTCAAAGTCGGCGAAATTGTCGAAATTCTCTCCAACGACCCCGGCTCCCGGAACGACATCCCGGTTTGGGCCAAGAAGGTCGGCCACGACTATTTGGGCGTCGTCCAGGCTGACGGCTATGATCGCCATTTCTTGAAGCGGGCGAAGTAAGGCAGGTCGGCGAGGCCGCCTTCCCAATCGATTCTAAAAGGAGCCGTCGACCATGGCATCGGACTACAGTCCGCTTATTCTCGTTCTGGCCACATCTTCCTGCGCCTACCCGGGAGCCGACGAGGTAGGCAAGGCGCATTTGGAGTACTCTCCGAACATCCATGTGGTCCGAGTTCCTTCTCCCGTGCTTTTCCCTACAGATTTCTACCTGAGGTGCTACATGCGGGGGGTGGACGGCATTTTAATAGCTTCCTGTGGGTCGGATTGCCCTTACACCAGCGCATACGAGAAGTTGGCCAAGCGGATCGACGCGCTGACCACCTTGATGAAAGAAGGCGGGCTGGAAATGGAGCGGGTGCGGCTGACGGCCATCTGCACGGTATGCATCAAGGCTTTTCTGAAGGAAGTGGGGCAGATGGAAGAACAGTTGCGACCCTTGGGGCCAGTGGATCGCGCCAAGGCCGAGGCCTTGTGGGAGAAAGCCATTAAGGAGCTGGAGGAGCAGGCTCATACCAAGGCGGCTTGAGCTGCGCTGCGCCGGAGGAACCATTTATGTCGACGGAGATCACCGCGGGCGAAGAAACAGAGCGAGGGGAAGCCGTGGAGCGCGACCGCTATGACGCGGTCGTGATCGGCGCGGGCATTTCGGGCATCCAGAGCGCCCTGGACTTGGGCGATCAAGGATATTCAGTGCTTCTGGTGGAACGGGAGCCGAGCATCGGCGGCCGCATGATCAGCCTGAGCAAGGTCTTCCCCACGCTCGACTGCGCCAGTTGCATCACCACGCCCAAGATGTCCGCTGTGGCCCGGCATCCGAAAGTGACGATCCTGGTCAATACCGAGGTTGAACGGGTGGCGGACAAAGACGGCGAGAAGGAAATCGAGTTGCTTCGCAAGCCCACCTATGTGGATAACCGGGCTTGCATCGGCTGCCGCCTCTGCGAGTACGCCTGCCCGGTGGAGGTTCCGGATCGCTTCGAGCAGGGCCTGGCGCTGACGCGCGCCATTGCGGTGCCCTTCACCAACGCGATTCCTCAGAAAGCGGTTCTGGACGCGGAGCATTGCATCTTCTGCGGAGCCTGCGCCCGGGCTTGTCCCACCGACGCCATCCGCTATGAGCAGGAGCCTCGGCGGCAAACGATCCGCGCTGGAATTGTGGTGGCCGCCACCGGCTTCAAGCTCAACGTCGGGATCAACAAACCCCAGTACCAGCCCAAGAATCCCCGCAACGTCATTTCGCCTTTGCAGATGGAGCGGCTTCTGGCGCCTCACGGCCCCTACGGCCGGGTGTTGCGCCCCTCCGACGGCAAGATCCCCGAGAGCGTCGCCTACGTCCTTTGCGCCGGTTCGCGGGACAAGTCGATCGGCGTGCCGTACTGCTCGCGCGTTTGCTGCATGTATTCGATCAAGCAGGCGATGCTCCTCTCCGGCGCGCTGCCGATTGCGGACATCACCATTTACTACATGGACATCCGCGCCTTCGGCAAAGGATTCGAGGAGTTTTACCAGAACGCCAAGGCGATGGGCATTCAGTTCGTCCGCGGCAAGGTGGCTCGCGTGAATGACGGCCCCAACGGCGACCTGATTCTCCGCGTGGAGATGACCGAAGAGGACGGCCGTGTGGAGGAGCGGCAGCACGATTTGGTGGTGCTGGCTTACGGCATCATCCCTGAGTTGGAATCGCCCGAACAAGTCGGTCTACGGGCCGGTTCGGACGGTTTTCTGGCGCGGCCGGACTCGACCCGGCCCGCCTTCGCCGGCATCGAGGGGGTTTTCACCGCCGGATGCGCCGCCGGCCCCAAGGACATCGTCGATTCGATCATCGAGGCGGGCGCGGCCGCTTCGGCGGGGTCCGCTTACCTTTCCCAATGCGCCTCCAAGACAACCAAGAGCTAGGCCATGGAACCGGAAAAGGACGAAGAAGCTCCTAAGATCGGCGTCTACGTCTGTCGCTGCGGCGGCAACATCAGCGACGTGGTGGATGTGGAGCGGGTCGCCAAGACCATCGCCGAGATGGAGGGAGTGGCGATCTCGAAGGTCCACACTTTCATGTGCTCCGACCCGGGGCAGAGCATGATTGTGGAGGACATCAAGAAGGAGAGCTTGAACCGGGTTGTCGTGGCTTCCTGTTCGCCTTTTCTCCATGAGCTGACTTTTCGGAACGCGGTGCAGCGCGGCGGGCTTAACCCCTACCTTTACGACCACGTCAACATCCGCGAGCAAGGTTCCTGGGCGCATAAGAGCGACCCGGAAGGCGCCACGGCCAAGGCAATCCGCCTCATCGCCGCGGGAGTGGAAAAGGTCAAGCACGCCGAGCCGCTGGAGCGCATTCGTCTCTCCAACCATCAGCGCGCGCTGGTGTTGGGCGGCGGCGCGGCGGGGATGAAAGCGGCGTTGGAGCTGGCCCGGCGCGGAATTCCCGCGGTGATTATCGACAAAAACGCTGAGCTGGGAGGGCATATCAAGGAGTGGGGCAAGCTTTTCCCGACCGACGAGGATGGGCAGACCCTGGCCGCGCGGCTTCGCTCCGAGGTTGAGGCGGAAAAGGACATTGAAGTCATCGCCCCGGCAAAGGTCACGAAGATCTCCGGATTTGTAGGCAATTACGACGTGGCCTTCGAACGGCTGGGGGAGGGCGGCAAGCCTGGGGAGGAGGCCAAGTTGACTGTGGGGGCGATTATTGTCGCCACCGGGTTCGAGCCGTACCGTCCCGCGGAAGGGGAGTTCGGCTATAGGAAGACCCCGCGGGTGATGACGATGCCCGAGTTTATCGCCTGGGCGGGGAGTCAGCCGAACGGCCGGCTCACGCTCGATGGGCGCGAGGTGCGGCGTGTGGGCTTCCTTCATTGCGTGGGCAGCCGCCAGATTGAAGGCGTGCACAAACCGCAGCCTGACGGCAGGGTGAACACATACTGTTCGCGAGTTTGCTGTTCAACCGTTCTCAACCAGGCTGTCCAGGTTCGCAAGCGCTTTCCCTCCGTGAGCGTGCTCGATTTCCACCAGGACATCCGGAGCTACGGCCGGGGCCACGAGGATTATTACATCGAGGCCTCCAACCGCGGCGTGGCGTTCTTCCGCTACCACGGAGACGAGCCGCCCGAGGTGGCGACGGACGCGGAAGGCTTGGTGCGGCTGCGGATGAAGGACTATCTGACCTGGGGCGAGGAAATCGAAGCCTCGATGGACGTTCTGGTCCTGGCGGTGGGGATGACGCCCTCGCCGATCGGCGATTTGATCGACATGCTGAAGCTGGCCACGGGACATGACCGTTTCCTCCAGGAAGTCCATCCCAAGCTGCGTCCGGTGGAAAGCTCGGTCAACGGCGTCTTTCTGGCCGGGACGGCTCAGGCCCCGATGACGCTCGAGGAGGCCCTCTGTTCGGCGGGAGCGGCGGCGGCCAAGGCGGCGGCCCTGCTCGGGAGCGAATATGTGGAGGTGGATCCGTTTGTGGCGCGCGTGGACGAAGCCAAATGCACCGGGTGTGAGCGTTGCGTCGAGGAGTGCGCCTATTCCGGCGCCATCGTGATGGTCGAGAAGGAGACCGAAGGGGGCGGCAAGGTCAAGAAGGCCGAGGTTAACGCCGGCCTGTGCGCCGGCTGCGGCGCGTGCGTGGCCGTTTGCCCCACACGCGCAATCGATTTGAGAGGCTGGTCGTTGAAGGAGTTCGATTCGATGGTGGACGGGCTGGTCTCGGCCGCCGAGCGGCTCGCCGCCAAGTAACTTTCTGGAGCCATGGCGTTTGGGAAAAAGCATAAGGAGGCCCTCAAGAAGCTGCGCGAATCGCGCGGCGGCGTTTCGCCGGAATTGAAGGCCTATATGGCCGAGTTCAAGAGCGAACGAAACCGCATCCTCGCCGCGTTAAAAGAAGCGGGCGCCGCCACCGTTCCGGCAATCGCCGCCAAGACGGGCGTGGAGGCTTCCCGGGTTCTTTTGCACATCACCGTCATGCGCAAGTACGGCCAGGCGGTGGAAGCGGGTGTAGACGGCGACTACCCCCAATACGCGCTGGCGGCTGAAGAGAAGAAGGAAGCTACGGAGGCATAGGGGCGAAACCATGAGCCGAATCCTCGTCAACCCCGAGTTTGTTGAACAACTCAAGGAGTACGGCCACGTCAACGTCAACGACTGTTTCAACTGCGGCAACTGCACCGCCGTCTGCCCGCTTTCGGAGGGAGAAACGGCTTTCCCGCGCAAGATGGTGCGGCTGGCGCAGATCGGCGCGGCAAAGGAGCTGGCCGCTCGGCCGGAACTCTGGATTTGCCATTATTGCGGGGAGTGTTCGGACACCTGCCCGCGCCAGGCCGATCCCGGCGAATTCATGGCCGCCGCCCGCCGCAAGGCCATCGCCGAGTACGAGCCGACCGGTCTGGCTTCCCTGATGTTCCGCAATTCTTGGGTTGCCGTGCTGGTCACAGTCGTCCTTGCGGCGGTCCTCGGGGCGTTCCTGGTCTCCCTCCATCCGGAGGAATCCCCGCCGTGGCTTTTCTCCCTTGTGGCTTATGAAACGATCCACATTGTGGGTGTAGGGGCTTTGCTGGGTTTCGTTATTTTGGGCGCGATCGCTTTCACGCGCTACTTCACTCGCATGATCGCCGTTTACGGAGGATGGAAGAAGCTGACCTCCCCATCGGCCCGCGTCTGGCAGGCCACCAAGATGCTGATTCAGGACATCTTGACCATGCCTTTGCACGGCAAATGTGATACGGACCGGGATCCGCCCCGGCCGTGGACCAGCCAGCCGCGGTGGAGCCATTGGGCTATCATGTGGGGCTTTTTCCTGCTGCTCACGGCCACGACGCTCGACTTTCTCCTCATCTACCTGGCTGGAACGAACTTTTACCTTCCGGCCCGCTTGTCGGGCACCGTTGGCGGCGCGCTCATGCTGTGGGGCGTGATTGCCACCATCCGCGAACGCGCCCGCGCGGCGCAAGAGCCTTACCAGAAATCGGTCCTTGCCGATTGGTGGCTGCTGATTATGCTCCTGCTCCTCACCGTCACCGGCTTCTGGCTGGAAATCGCCGTTACCTTCCACTGGAAACAGGCGTTCAACGACTGGGCGCTCCTGTTCCACACCGCCGTGGCCATGGAGTTCATCCTCCTGACGCCGATGACCAAGTTTGCCCATGCGCTCTACCGACCGGCGGCGCTGTGGGTGTATCACCTGAAACAAGCCGAGGGCACTGCCAATGGAACAGCCTAAGAGACAAAAGATTGTTTATGTATTGACCAAAGGTCCGGACAACACAGAAACTGCGTTGCTTCCGTTCATACACGCGGTGGGGGCGTTGGCCACCGATATCGACGCCGCCATTGTGTTGATGGCCAACGCTGTGTTGTTGGCTCAGAAGGATGTCGCCCGGCATATCCGCTTCGAAGGAAAGCCGCCGTTGGATGAGTTGATGAAGAATTTCTTCGAATTGGGCGGCAAGCTGTATTTGTGCTCCCCATGCGCCAAGGCGCGGGGGCTTACCCCAGAGACCCTGGTGGAACAGGCCGAGATGGTTGCGGCGGCCGTGTATAACGAGCTTCTCCTGGAGGCGGACGCCACGGTCAGTTACTAGCCTTGCGCGGGTTGGGCAGGAGGTCCGGCCCGCCTTTAGTTTTCTCGAAGAACTTTGGAATTAGGCCAAGAAGCCATGAGCGAAGAAAACTCTTCCGAGAAACTTTGCATCATTCTCTTTTCAGGGGATCTGGACAAAGCAATAGCCGCCTTTATCATCGCCAACGGCGCGCTGGCGATGGACATGGAAGTCTCCATGTTCTTCCCCTTCTGGGGCATCAACGTCCTTCGCAAGGAGCGGCCGCCCCGGGTTGTGAAAGATTTTATCAGCCGCATGTTCGGTTGGATGATGCCGCGGGGCGCCTCCCGCTTGAAGCTTTCGAAGATGAACATGATGGGCATGGGTTCGGCTATGATGCGGCGGCTGATGGAGAAGAAGAATGTGATGTCCCTCCCGGATTTGATCCGCACCGCTCAGGAAAGCGGCGCGCGGCTGATCGCCTGCGGCATGTCGATGGATGTGATGGGCATCAAGATGGAGGAGTTGATCAATGGGGTTGAGCTCGGCGGGGTGGGGACGTTCCTCGGCGAGGCCTCTGAGGCGAAGACAACCCTCTTCATCTGAGCGTCGTTTGCCGGCTTCCGAACGCGTCGCCGCCGCGGGGCGCCTCCCGCGGCGGCGCGCTTTTTCCGCGTTTCTCCGCTCAAGCGTGGACCACCGGCTTCCACTCGAGGCCTTTGACCTTTTGCGGCTCGTCAGTGCCTTCCCGAACCAGACGAATGTTCATCAGGCGACAGAACCGTTCGATGTCGCGCGTGTGGTCGCCGTAGAAAATGACCCGATGAAGCCCGCAGGACCAGTTTTCGAGGAATTTTTCCGGGCGCTCGAGCTTGACGGTGACCTTGCTTCGGCAGCCGCGGTCCACCAACGGGCTGTCCACGGCTTCGCCCGTGGAGAAGAGCAGGATGTCCGCCCCGATCAGCCGCGCCATGGACACAGGGCCGCTCGCCGGGAGCCGCACCTGGAGGACGGCGCTTTTGTCGTCTTCCAGGTGGCTTCGGATGATATAGGGGTGCGTCGGCCCCTCGGGTCCGAGCATCTTGACGGCGGCCACGCAATGGGCGCAGATCATTGTCTTGTTCGAATAGTCGAAGCACGGATCATTGATGAATCCCGGCCGCCCAGTGAGATAGAGGAAGATCAAATGGGTCATGGCCGATTTCAGATCCGCTTCGCAGATTCCGCCCAGCCCCATGCTGTTGAGCCGCGAAAAGCCGAAGCAGGGATAGCCCATGCCTTTTTGAATTAAGCCCATGGCAAGGCAATCGATAGCAATCGCGGCGGCCTGGTGATCCCGGGTCAGTTTCTCCACGGCCAACGCCATCCGGGCGGCCTTGAAGATGTCCTGCCGGGAGGGCTCGACGATTTTTTCCGCGTTGGCCATCCAGGTCTCCGCGTCCGTTGCGGCCGCCGTCTCGGGGATCGCCTGATAGGCCGCCTCCAATTGTTTCGCGGTCAACGCGATGATTTGCGTCCCGAACTTTTCCCGGATGAGACGGGCGTAGTTGGGATCCAAGGGTCGGGGACTGATGTAGAGGATCTTGGCGTCGCGGAGCCGTCGCGCCGCCCGGATCGGCCGGATCGCCGCGGCCACATCCTCGAACCGGCTGCTGGCCCAGCAGTCCAGTTTCTTTCCCAGCCTTTGGAAAGAAGCCACCGTATGCCACTCGTGTCCGCAATAAGGCTCGGCAAACAGGACCGTGGGCAGCCCCGTCTCGAGCAGGCGCGGCAGGATGCCGTCCTTGCCCCAGCCCATTCCCATGGTGAGTTGGAGAATCAGGATGCCGTCCGCTTTCTTGAGCAGCGGCTGCAGGCGGCTCAGCTCCTTGCTCGAAGAGACCAGCCCGCAATCCAGGAACTCCACGTCGGGCAGGCCGGCGGCGACTTTGCGCATTTCCTTTTCCACCCTGGCGTGTTCGGCGGCCAGGTCGACCGTGGCCTTCGGCCATCCGGGATGGGGTGTCCCGAAGTAGATCTTGGCGATGCGCACCGGCGGCCCCCCGACCGGCGCGGGGACCAGACGGCCCTCGCCCGCGTTGACCCAGCGCACCATGCCCGCCGCGCCCAGCGCAACCGCGCCAGCGCCCAAAAACTCACGTCGTGACATGCCGTTTGATTTCATAATGGGGTCTCCTTGCAAGGTCAGCTTAGGCGTTGCGGAACCGGCCGCCAAGAGGAATTTGGCTCGACTTTTCATTCAAGTTGCTTGGGCGCGAAGACGGCCGGGCCCGGCTCCGGCCGTGAATTCGCTCTCCCGGATAACCCAACCGCGCTTTTGCAAGCGAGCCCTCAAGATCCGTTTCCGGCCTTCGATTTCTTCAGGCCGTCCACGAGAAACTCCATCGGCGGAACGGTTCGCCCGTCGGGCAGGCGGCGCGGTCGGGAGTCGAAGTTGACGGTGACGCGCAACCCGTTGCTGAAGACCGTCTGCTGGACGTTGCGGTCCGGCGTGAGAATGCGGTGGTCGGTCATCTCCGACCAGCCGGCCGCGCGGACCACGGGGGCCACGGCGCGGTAGCTCCGCACAAAGCGTTCTTTATGCTCCCGCCAGAACCGCCGGGTGAACATGAACATCGGCGGCGTGGCGTAAAGCGCGTTGAACAGGTCTTTCTTGTCCCAGATGGGGAGCAGCTTGTTGTTGTAGTCGCCCCAGTACCACTGGGCGACCACGCAATCATGATAGACCAACTCCCACAATGGCAGCCGATAGAACTGACCCACTTGGAACTTGGCCGTCCGCTCGGGAACCTCGGTCCAAATGCGGCCTATGTCGCGCCCTGCGTCGGGGACGCGATAAGGTCCCAGGCTGAGCATTCCTTCGAAATAGTGGACGTAGGGCGCCGCCGCGTCGTGCCCCGTTTCGCTGCCGCATACCAGGCCCATCTTGCCCGAAACAAAGTCCAGCAGCCGCATCTTCCAGAGTCGACTTTCCGAACGCGTCATGGGGTGGGCGGGGGCGTAGCACTCGCGCCAAGGCGAGGCGGTCGCGGTGTCGATGAAACGGCACCGGTAGGGGTGGGTTTTCAGTTCGGCGGGAATTCGGCGGGCGGCGATCCGGACCGCGACCTTGTCACATACTACGCCGCAGGCGCGCCACTTGCCCTCTTTGTCCCGGACACGCCAGCCTTGCCGGGGGCGGCCGAACTCGTCCAGCATGATCCCCTCGGGCCAGACCTCGCTCGGCCAATCCGGGTGAACGCCGCGCAGCTTGGGGAAGAGGGCCGGATCCATCACGTCCTGGTAAATGTCGTAGCGGCTGGTCAGGACGCCGAGGCGGTTGAGCCGCCTCACGGTCTGCGGGTCCGCCCGATGACTCCAGAGGATCCGCCGAATCCCCGCTTCCTGCATCTCGCGCACGATCCCGACAGGATCCGGATCCCAGCACCACACGTTCACCGCCCCCACCAGCAAGTCCGTGTTGGGGTTCTCGTCCCGTTTTTGCGCAAGGGTTTTCAGCCGCCCCAGGCGCTTTGCGTAGGCCCGGTACCGCTTGGCCATGGCCACATGGCCGCCGCGCTCGAAGAAGACGTAACGCAGCCGCCGGGCGTAGCCGAAGCGATGCCGCTGCGGATCCCACTCCGGGGCGACGCACAATCGGCCGCGCAAACGACGGATCCGGATCGCCGCGTCGTCCGGCGTTTCGATGATTGCCATCTGTCCCGCCTCGCCTTCTGTCGCTCCCCAAAAGGCCATGCAGATGCCGTGGCCGCCATAGGCGATCAACCGCATGGGGCGGATGGAAGGATCGCCCGCCGGATAGCCGATCCCTTCGTTCAGCGGGATCACAAGCCAGCTGTTGGTCTTCGTGAGGAAAGGGTGGGGGTAACACACCGCCGTCTGAAGCGGCCCCTTCCCTTCCAGCGCGACCTCGATTTCCGGGCGGCCGGGGACGGGTCGGATCGAAGCTTCGAAGCACGCTGCGACCCGTGCGTCCAGCAGCGTCGCCCGGATCGATCCCCCCTTTTGGGAAGCCTTCAACGCCGTCAGGCGCGCGTCCGGCGCTTCTTGCCGCCAGAGTTTTCCACAACGGAGGTCTTCCACTTCCAGCGCGCCTCGGTCCGTGAAAAACTTGACCCGGAGAAGCCCGTTGGTCAGTTCCAGCGCTTGCGGCAAGCCCGCCCGCAGCGTCTCCGCCCGGCCGCAGCGGCGCGCCTCCACATCGTCCACCCACAGCCGCCCCTTGCCCTCGCCGGTCAGCCGGGGCTCGATCGAAGCCGTGTTCGGGGGAACCAGGATCCAGCTTCGGCACTCCGCCCAGTCGGTCGGGCCGAAGATCGTCTGCGCGCCGAGGCTCCAGTCTGTCGTTTTGCCCCGGCGGTCCCGCGCCGTCGCGCCCAAGACGGCCCGGGCCCAGCCCTCGATCCGCACCCAACAGCGAAGCAGCCAGATCTCGCCCGGTCGCACGGCCGCCCGCCGGCCGGGGCTGAAACTCCAATCGCGCTCCCCGGAAATCTCGATTCGCGCCGCGCCGGACCCGCCCCGTCCGCCGCCGGCTTCCCAGCTTGCGCGGCCCGCCCCGGGTTGCCGGGTCCACAGCGTCCAGCGTCCCAAGCCGGCGTCGAACGTCCCCTGCGCGAGCAGGTTGGGGCCCTGCGGCGGCAAAGGGAGATCGTTCGCCGGAGAGGCTTGCCGCTGCTCCTCCCCAAGCGTCAAGAAGCATGCCGCTGTTCCCAGAACGAGAGCTTCTTTCCATCCTGGCTTCATGTCGTCGATCCTGCGCCGGGTTGGACGGCTCGTCTCTCCTAAAATTTCCCGCAGGCTTGCGAGCGGGGGCGTTTGGGCCGCGCCGGGGCGGGCGCAGGCGCGCCGAACCGCGAGGCGCTATTGCTCCCGGCCGCTTGCGGCGCGGCGGAGCCGCTCCTCAACGAGGACGCGGGCTTTGGCCAGCGTTTCGGGCACGGAGACCGGCCGACCGCCCAGCCGTTTGCTTGCGTCCGCCGCTTCCATAAAAGCGAAGATTTCGATCGTCTCCTCGGCCTTGACGGGCGGGACTCCGGTTTTGAAGAAGCGGGCGATTTGCCGCACCAGCGGGGCGTAGCCTTGGAACCGATCGACAGTCGCGATGCCCTTCTCGCCGAAAACAGTCAGCCCGTAGCGATGGGGCCCCTGGCGCAGGCCGCGGAAGGTTCCGATGCGTCCGTCGCGCCACACGCCCGTGACAAAGTCGGTCCCTTCGGTGTGGGCGCGCGTCACCTGCGCGCACCCGGGGCCCATCATCGTGTAAAGCGATTCCACCCCGTGCACGCCGTACCAGAAGAGGTCCGGGTGGTGCGGCTCGATGGAGCAAGGGCTGTAAGCGTCGCAGCCGATGATCCGCCCGATTTTGGGATCGTGAAGGAGTTGTTGGAAGGGAGGATTGAACCGCAGGGAGGAGCTGGAGAAGCAGGGCGTGCGCGTTCGCTTGGCGCGTTCGAAGATCTCGATCACGTCCGCCAGGCTGCCCGCGGCGGGCTTGTCGATGAAAACCGGCTTGCGCGCCGCAAACACCGGCTTGGCCTGGTTCAAGTGGGGGCGGCCGTCGACGCTTTCTAGGAGGACGACGTCCACTTTTGCAAGCAACTCGGGGATGGAATCGACGATTTCCACGCCGAACTTGTCATGGAGGGCGGCCGTGTAGCCTTTGACGCGGCTGCGGCTCGCTTCGATGTCCGGGCTGCCGCCGGGATAAGCGGCTGTGACCCGCATGTCGGCCAAATCGCCCGTCGCCTTCGGGTCGTTGAACAGTTTCGTGAAGGCGACCACGTGGGACGTGTCCAGCCCGATGATCCCGATTCGGAGCGGTCGGTTTGCGCCTCCGGCCGCCGAGCAGGAAAGGGAAATTGCCAACGCCGCGGCGCAAGCCGCCGGCCCGACCCAGTGGAAAAGACGATAGCGATTCATTGTGTTTTCTCCTGCGCTCACTCTATCACGCGGCGCGGCGCGGCGCTCGGTTTTATGT
>JAGHDA010000461.1 GCA_021160185.1 Verrucomicrobiota bacterium | reverse complement strand
GGTGGAGTTGCACGGCGACCTGGCCTTGTGCGGCGTGCTGGAACCCGATCCCGAGCAACGCGTCCGACTGAAGGCGTTCTGCGAACCGGGCGGCGCGCTGCGCCTGCGAATTGAGGGTCCCGCCCAGGCGCGGGGAGTGATCGAGCAAAGCGCCGATCTGCAAACGTGGCGCGATTGGAAGGTTGTGGAGCTGGATGCCGGCGGCGGCGCGGTCACTCCGATCCTCCCCGCGTCGCCCTCTGCCGCAAGCTTTTACCGCTGGCGACTCAGCCCGGAGCCGGCCCGTTGAGCGTCGGATCGAGCGGACGTCGTTCTGCGCAACCCGCGCCGCAAGCAGTCGGCAGGCCGGTCGGCCCGAGAGGCCGGAGCTTGTCCGGAAACCGCGGTTACGGCGCCCGCGCCTTGAAATCCATGATCACGTCGTTGGTCTGGCGGGCCGTAAACCCGCTCACATGCCCGTCCATGAACACCACATTGGCGGCGCCATTGGGATGAGTTCTTCCGTGCTTGTAGCCCACATCCCAATACTGGCCGTGTTTCCCAAGCCAGATCACAGCCGGGTGGTTCAACTCGTACGAGACGTCCACCACGTTTAGCGTGCGCGTCGGGTTCGGCACAGAACTCAGCTTGGCCGTCCGCGGGCTGCGCACGTCCGGCGGATAACCGATCAAGGTGAACTGGTTCATGGCGTAGCTGATCTTCCACGGGTTGCCGGGAAGCCCCGGCCGCCACTCCTTCAAGTTGCGCCAATGATTCTCGCGCAGCCGCACCGGGCAGGGATAGATGCCGTGGGCGAAATCGCTGTTTTCCGTGACGCTGCCTGCCTTGAAGGCCGCGCTCTTCACGTAGGGCGCCAGCAAGTACTGGAAGTTGTTCAGGTTGGGATCGTCGTTGGTGGCGTTGTACCACCAGGCGTAGGGCAGGTGGTCCTCGTGATCCTCGGCGTACATGAAGGTGGCCAGTCCGAGCTGCTTCAGATTGCTCCTGCACTTGACGGAAAGGGCCTGCCCTTTCGCGCGAGACAAAGCCGGCAACAACAATCCGGCCAAAATGGCGATAATAGCGATCACCACCAGCAGCTCGATCAAGGTGAAAGCCCGCGGGCTCGGTTGTCGACGGCGAATCGCCTCGGCCGGCAGATCGGCCGCCGGCTGCGGCGAACGGAAGCTCCGAAACGGACATATGGCCATGCACGCCAAGGAACACCGAACGCCTATCTTGTCAAGCATTTCTTCGCCTGCGGCGCCGGCCTCTCCCCCGCACGGCCAAGGGCTGGGGGCGTTGCCCAAGCAACGGGTTGTCGGACAAGCCGCGAGCTTCTACTGTCCCAGCAACGCCCGCTATCTTCCCAAGCGGGGTAAGATCGAACCGCGTCCGACGCGCAGTTCCAGCCTCCCCGGCGAGGCCTTCTGGATTTCGAGCCGAGGCCGGGAAAGCGGAATAAACTCGAACCCGCTCACCACCGCTTCATACACGGCGTCCTCCTCCGAAGGCGGGGTTCCGTCCCACAGCCAAAGATTGATCCGCACGGTTTCGTTTCCAGGCGGAGGCGTCCCCTCGACAATCTCCCGCCGCTGAAGAGGCTCGGGCTCCCCTGCAAAAGAACTCAACCGGGCGCGGAAAAACTGCGCCGGCTTCTCCTCCGGATCCACCACGGCAACCCCGGGATCCTCCCCTATCGCGGTTACCGCGCCCCAAGACTCCCACGCGGCCGGAAACACGCGCGGACTTGATTCCACCGCGAACGAACGGCGGTCGCTCACCGCTCCCTCGAAGCTCTCGAAGAACACACTGTCCGGGGTCCATGTGAACACATGCGTGGATCGAGGAAGAGGCACCGGAACGGCAAACCGATGGCGATGTCCCGGAAGGTCGTACGGCTGAATCACATATTGCCAATTCCGAGGAGCCCCCACCACCGGACCGTTGCTAAACTCGATGTCGATCTCCCGATGGGCGTATTCCGGATCCTCGCTATAAACAAACATGCCAAGCACGATAGGATCCGGCAATCCGGAAACATCGCTCTCCAGATAGAATCGATAAGAACCATAACCCAGCGACTCTTCCAGCGTTGCCTCGGCGCATCGCCAAACGCCGTTTTCCCCTGTGATCCGCAAATGCAACCGGCCGGCGTCGTCAACGAACACATTCTTCGCAGAGAAGCGGTTGGGCCCCGGCCCCCACACGTAATCCCCGGTTTCCTTTACCTTCCATTTCCGGCCAGCGCACTCGATCGACTGGGTCCCGGAGGCCCGGTCCACAATCGTATAAGCCACAGCAAGATCATACAGGGCTTGCGGGATTTGACTCGCTCCTGCAAGCAAGGGCGTCTCTGCGTCCAAAGGAACCGCAAAAACCCCGATCCGAGCCGCCGCAGGATCCTGGCCTCCAGTGGTGATATCGATCTTAAAGGCGCCGTGGGCGTCGAGCTTCGTCACCGGCGCGGCCCAGGAGGGTTTCGTCCACCATGTTCCGAAAACCTCGATCACCGCGGCGGCTCCGTACTGATCGGGGTCGACCCCGCGAACCACACCTTCAAGGAGTTCGTAGCTTCCGATCGGAGGCACGTAGGTCAACTCCACCGAAGGCGCTCCCCAAACCGCCGAGGAAACCAGCATCGCCCACCAGAACCCAAGACGCAACGGGCTTGCTTCGAGTAAACCGCTCATACACACACTCTCCTTTTCTCTTCCAAGAGATTTCCCCAGGCAAGTTCCGTCAACCCCGCCCATCCCGCAAGAGCTTTTCCAAAAAGCGGCCCCGGGATCTGTCGCTCCCTCTGCTTCATACCGCAACAAGAGACTTGAAACGACCGGTGTAATGAGGCCGCCTTGTTGCCTGGCTGTCCCCGCACGGCAGAGAGGGCATAGGAAATGAGAACGGGCTGCAACCTCATCAAGCGCAACCGGAAACAGGCGCGCCTTGGGAAAGGCTGGGTAGATCGTGACCCCCCTGTGGTGAAACTGAAGGCGATGAGCGCCCGCCGGAAGTAGGAACTGCTGCGCATCCTCCGGAACAGCCGTAGCAGCGGCGCAAATCCTTTGCCATCCTCCCAGAGCGCACACCGCCTACTTTGAACTCTACAGCATGAAAACCGACCGCTACCGGCTCCGCCAAAAACTCCTCGCCTTCGCCAAGGCCAACGGCCTCAAAGCCGCCACTTTC
>JAGHDA010000424.1 GCA_021160185.1 Verrucomicrobiota bacterium | reverse complement strand
GAGCCAGAAAGAGCCAGCGAGGGGAATACAGCAGGTAGAACCGCAACGTGCGCCAGCCGTCGCGGAAGGTGCGCAAATGCGAGGCGCGCGTTTGGCGCGCGTCCGGCCGCAGCACAACGGGCACCTCGGCGACGCGGCCTTTGTGGAGAGCGGCCTTGATGAGCATCTCGTTCGCAAATTCCATCCCCGTGCAGCGAAGCTCAAGGCGCTGGATGAAGTCTCTCCGGAACGCCCGCATGCCGCAGTTGGTGTCGTGGACGGGCGTTCCGAACCACCACCGGGCCAGGCGTGTGAACAAAGGATTGCCCACCCATCGGTGGAGAAACGGCATGGCGCCGCGTTCGACGCGGCCGCCGCCCGCCGGCAGGCGACAGCCCTGGACCAGGTCGAAACCCTCCCGCAACTTGGCCAGAAACGGCTCGATATTCTCCAAGTCGTAAGAGTCGTCCGCGTCCGCCATCAGGATGAAACGGCTGCGCGCGGCCTCGATCCCCGCCAGCAGCGCGCTGCCGTAGCCGCGTTCGGGAACGTGAATCACCCGCGCTCCCGCCGCGGCGGCGAGCCGAGCCGAATCGTCTTCGCTCCCGTTGTCGGCCACCAGCACCTCCCCGGAAACGCCGAGTCGTTCCAAGCTTTCCCGGGCTTTGCGCACGCAAAGCCCCACCGTTTCCGCCTCGTTGAGGCATGGAATCAGAACAGTCAGCTCAAGTTGCTCGTTTGCCTTCGCCACCGCCCTCGCTCCGCCCCTGCGCTTGCTGCGCCGGGGACCGCAAGCAAAGCTGAATCTTCGCCTCTTCGGAGGCAACCGCAAAGCGCGCGGCTCGACTCGCCGCCGCGGCTTTGGCAGATTCTCTTGCGATGAAGGCTACGCAGAGGCGTCGGCAGGAGACAAGCCTCCGGGCTGCGGCCCCGGAGGCCGCTCCGACGAAGCCGGAGGCCGAAGGGGAGCTTGTGCTGGGCGTGGACCCTTCTCTGCGCGGAACCGGCTACGGCGTCATCCGAGCGAGTGCGGGAAAAGAGATCGAGCTGATGGCCCAGGGGGTGGTCAAGTGCCCCGCCGCCTGGCCGCGGACCCGGTGCTTGGCGGCCATCGCCGCGGCGATGCGGGAGCTGACCCGCCGGTTCGCTTTGGACGCCTGCGCCGTGGAAGGGCTCTTTTACGCCCAGAACCAAAAGACCGCCTTGATCATGGGCGAGGCGCGCGGAGCGGCCTTGGCGGTCCTCGCCGAAGCGGGCGCGCCGGTCTACGAACTGGCCCCGCGCCGCGTCAAACAGGCCATCGTCGGCCACGGCGGCGCGGCCAAGGAAGCGGTGGCCCGGATGGTCCAGCGAATGCTTCGGCTGCCCGAGCCGCCGCCGCCCGACGCGGCGGACGCGCTGGCGCTGGCGCTGGTGTTTGTGCATGAACAGAAACGGAGCGGAATCGCCTCCGGCCCAAAGCGGATTTGACGAGAGGGGCCGGAGCGGAAGCAAAAAATGATCGCGCATCTTCGCGGCAAATTGATGGAGGCCCTGCCCACGCGAGTGACCGTGGACGTGGGCGGCGTGGGCTACGAGGCGCTGATCCCGGTTTCCTCTTACGAGCGCCTGCCGCCTCCCGGCGGGGAGGTGTTGCTGCTGACGCATCTGGCGGTGAGGGAAGACGCCCACGTGTTGTACGGCTTCATGACAGCCCGGGAGCGGGACCTGTTTCGGATGTTGATCCAACACGTCTCGGGCGTGGGCCCCAAGCTCGCCCTCAACGTGCTCAGCGGAATGAGCCCGGAAGCCTTCCGGGCCGCGGTGGCGAGCGGGGACGTGAAAGCGCTTTCCCGCATCAACGGCGTGGGGAAAAAGACCGCCGAACGGATCGTGGTGGAGCTGCGCGACAAGATGGGCGGGGCGGAGGCCATGCCGGTTGAGGCCGGCCGCGCGATCTCAGGCCCGAAGGATCAGAAGTTGAACGACGCGGTTTCGGCGCTGCTGGCGCTGGGGTTCAAACAGGCCGAGGCGCTGAGCATGATCAAGCGCGCCTGGAACGCCCTGGGCGCCGAGGCGGGCGTGGAGGAACTGGTCCGGGCCGCGCTGCGACAAGGACGGTAGCGGCCAAGATGCCCGATTCCGCCGCCAACTCCCCCAAGAGCCCCCGGACGGCTTCCGGCGGCAAGGTCATAATCCCTGAGAAACCGGGCGCCCTCCGCGCAGCGGCGGCGGCCCTTCTCTACTGGACGGCGCGCGCGGCGGACCTGACGTTCCGGTACGAGTTGCGCGACCCCCACGAAGCCATGGCGACCGTCGCCGCCGGACCGGTGATTTTTTCGATCTGGCACAATCGCCTGGCTGTGACTCCCGGGATGTATCGGCGCTTTCTCCTGCCGCTTTGCCGAGGCTCGGAGCGGCGGCTGGCGGCAATGGTCAGCGCCAGCCGGGACGGCGCCTTGCTGGCGCGGGCGCTCGAACGCTTCGGAATAATTCCGGTGCGCGGCTCCACCAGCCGCCGGGGGCCGCAGGCCCTTCTGGAAATGACCTCCTGGGTGGCCAAAGGATGCGATTTGGCCCTGACCCCGGACGGCCCGCGAGGCCCGCGCTACGTCATTCAGAACGGGCCGATTTGGGCGGCGCAGCTCACCGGCCTGCCGATCGTGCCCCTAAGCGCTTACATCCGATGGAAGCGAGAGCTGTCCAGTTGGGATCGCTTCCAGGTTCCGTTGCCCTTCTCTCGAATCGAACTCCAGCTCGGCCGTCCCCTCCGCGTGCCGCGCCGGGCTTCGAAGCCGGAACGGGAAGCCCGCCGCCGGGAGTTGGAAGCCGAGATGCGGCGGATCACCCGGGATTGAGAAGCCCGGACGCTCCCGGATCGAGCCTCTTGCCGCGGGATTTTCCGCTTGGCCGCGCGCCGCTTTGCGGGTAATCAGCCTGGCATGAGGATCGTGTTGGCTTACTCGGGCGGACTGGACACCTCGGTCATCCTCGCATGGTTGAAAGAGAGCTATGACGCCAAGGTCGTCGCTTTCTGCGCGGACATCGGCCAAGAGGAAGAGTTGGACGGTCTCCGCCCCAAGGCGATGGATACCGGAGCGGCCAAGGTCTACATCGACGACCTGAAGGAGGAGTTCGCGCGGGACTACATCTTCCCCATGATGCAGGCCAACGCGATCTATGAAGGCCAATACTACTTGGGCACCAGCATCGCCCGGCCCCTGATCGCCAAGCGGATGGTCGAGATCGCCCGCAAAGAGCGGGCGGACGCGATCGCCCACGGAGCCACCGGCAAAGGCAACGACCAGGTCCGGTTCGAGTTGACCGCCGCCGCCCTGGCGCCCGACCTGGAAGTGATCGCGCCGTGGCGAAACCCCGCCTTCCGCGAGCGCTTCCCAGGACGCGCCGAGATGATCCGCTACTGTCAGGAACGAGGCATCCCCGTCCAGGCCAGCCTTCAGAAACCGTACTCGATGGACCGCAACCTCCTTCATATTTCCTACGAGGCAGGGATTCTGGAGGATCCCTGGTTCGACGCCTTCGCCCCGGAGAACAAGGAGATGTTTCGACTCAGCGTGGCTCCGGAAGACGCCCCGGACGAGCCGGAGACGGTGACGCTCGATTTTGAACGCGGCGACTGCGTGGCGGTCAACGGCCGCCGGATGAGCCCCTACGAAGTCATGCGCGCGCTCAACAAACTGGGCGGCAAGCACGGGGTCGGCCGCGTGGATATGGTGGAAAACCGCTTTGTGGGCATGAAGTCGCGCGGGGTCTACGAAACCCCCGGCGGAGCCATTCTCCAGTTCGCCCACCGCCAAATCGAAAGCCTCACCATGGATCGGGAAGCGATGCACCTGCGGGACTCGCTGATTCCGCGCTACGCCGAGCTGGTGTACTATGGATTCTGGTTTTCTCCCGAACGGCTCAGCCTCCAGGCCCTCATTGCCGAGACGCAAAGGAATGTGACCGGCACGGTGCGCGTGAAGCTCTACAAGGGCAACATCATGGTGGCGGGGCGCAAATCGCCGCTCAGCCTCTACAATCCCCATATCGCAACCATGGAGGCGGATCCGACTCAGGCATACAATCCGGACGACGCGACCGGATTCATCCGCATCCAGGGGTTGCGCCTGCGGGTCGCCGCGCAGGTGCAAGGCATCGGCTCCGCAAAGCCGAAGCCCAAAACGCCAAGCCGCAAACCGAAGCGCAAACGCTCCTCGCGCTCATAAGCCGGCCCAAAAAGCATGCCTCACAAAGACGCCCCGCCGACTCGGCGGGGCGCGGTCCGTTGCAAACGGCTGCAAGGTCCCACAAGCCGCTCTCTTCAGCGCGGGCGGATGCGGTCGACCAATTGGGAAAGCTCGGGGCCCAGGTCTTCCTGGTAAAAGTAGCCCTCGCGGGCGCTTGGGTTCCAGCTATGAATGAAAAGCATCTTGGTGAAAGGAAACCACTGAACCGACCCGTCCATAAACAACTCATTGCCTCCCTCAGGGACTTTGCCGGGGCCGCGGTGCGGCGGCATGTCTTTGAAAGCCGAATCGCGCCCGCCGCCCCATTCCCCGTCGATCTTCATCACCGCGTCGGCGGCCAGAACCCAGTTCGGCTCCGATTGGCTTGCCTTGATGGGGCTGCGCGAACGGAAAGTCCCGGCCGGATTCTTCCACTGGTCGATGCCCCCGAAGTATTGGTAACCGATCACCCATTGCGGGTACTGCGGCTCGTATTGGGGAAAAGTCGGCCGATCCGGACAGGTCCAGATGGACGGGGTGTTGGTCTTGATAATCAGGCCCAGTTGGTTGGCTGCGGCCCGCTCCGGGTCGTTGAGGCAGATCTGGACCTCGTTGTATCTCGCTTTCAGGAGGACATCCTGGTTGTCGTCGGCGTAGATCATCATGCCGATCCCAAGCTGACGCAGGTTGCTCATGCACTGAGTCCGCTTGGCCTTCTCTTTGGCCCGACTCAAGGCCGGGAGAAGCATGGCGGCCAGGATGCCAATAATCGCGATAACGACCAGAAGTTCGATAAGCGTAAACGCCTGCCGTGACACGGACTGCCCCCGCGCCGCCGCAGGCAGGAAACTTGCGCGCAAATTCTTCATAGCTTCCACTTGCTGATTTCCCTTTTTCAGAAATACTCGCTCCCGCCTACCCGTCAAGCCCTTGTCTTCCCGCAAACGAGAGCCGGGGTCGCCTTGCAAGGCGGCCCCGGCCGTGACTGTCGCGCCGCCGGATTCGGTCGCTCCGACTATTCTACGCGCACGCGGTAGAACATCTGTCCGCCGTCCGGCGTCGTCTTGTAGGAAGGCGGAGCGGCGCCGTCCACCGCCTCCCACGGTCCGGCAACCGTCGGGGCCGACTCCAGCACGCCGCTCTCCCACGTGATTTCCAGCTCCGCGCCGTCCCAGGCGATGCCGATCTGCACTTCCGGCGGCGCGCCGGTGTATCCCGGCTCGCGGGGCACAGAGCTATTGAACCCCGACTTGCTGATGTAGAAGTCGTCAAACCAGAGGCTGTTGTCCGGCTGAGCTGTGGCGATGAACAGCTTGTCCAGATCGGGCAAGGTCGGCCCCAAGTCCACCGCCCCGGCCGGATCCCGGTCGGAGACATAGTTCGCGAAGAGCGTGACCCGGTTGGGATCGCCCTCCTTTTGCATAGACACGGAAAACACATCTCCGGCCTCGATGGAATTGTTTTGCACATCGATCCAGACATTGTAGAGAGCGCTCGAATCCAGAACATAATCCGAAGCGAACTCCTCCGCGCCGCCCACGCCGTTCCGCGTGCCGACCAGCAGGTCGCCGGGCAGGTCGGGGGTGTTGTTGTCCAGGATGATGTGCGGCCCCACGTTGCCGTTGGCGTCGCCGTACCAGCGAAGGCCCTTGTCAGTCAAACCGACGAGGTGGCGGATGGCCAAGGCCGGATCTTCCAGGGTCCGGATGCGGAAGAAGAGCGTCCTCGATTCGCCTTCCTTGAGGGTCAAAGGCCCCAGCGGAAGCACCGCCGCCCCGTCCGCGCCTACAAGGCGCAGCATGCGGTTGCCGTCGCCTTCGACATCGTCAATCCAGCCTCCGGTCCCGCGCAGATCCATCCACCAGCCGGTGTCGCCCAAGGGCCCCGCGGCATACTGATCGAAGTTGTCGAGGAGGCTCCAGTTGTCCGCAATGTCGTCCACCGCGGCGACGCGCACGCTCGCCGAGAGGCTCTCATCCCCCCGTGTGACGGTCAGGGTGTACGTCTTGGTGGCGTCCACCGCGACGGTGACGCTTCCCACGCCGGCTGTGGTGATAGCGGTCACGTCCCCCACGCCCTGATTGATCGCGACGGAGGCGTCGGAGCTGACGTCCCAGGAAAGGAGCACCGAATCGCCGCGCTTCACCGCGGGCAAGGAAGCGGTAAACGAATTGATCGCCAGAGGCCGCGGCCTCGGGCTGGGCATGGGCGTGCCGTTGGCATAGAGGAGGCCCACTTCTTCAGGCGAGAGCGCCCGGGTCCAGAGGGCCACGTCGTCGATCAGCCCCGTAAACCAGTGCGAAGGGTTGGCCCGCCGGATGCCGCCGATGGTTGTGGTGTTGGGGGTCAAGGGCCGCCGCGGCGCGGGAGGCGTGCCGGGATCCAGTTCCCCGTCGATGTAGATCCAAGCCATGAGCTGACCCCCGACGGTCCGCTGCACATACACGATATGATGCCATGTATTATCGAAGGCCACATTCGTTGTATGGCGATGGTTGGCCGAGCCGCCGTTGTCGTCGCGGATGTAAGTGTCCACCGTCCCGTCGGCGGCTTGATTGTGCGTGCCGATGTTGAACAACGGCTGCGTGGAGGCTGTGGAGGCTTCAGAGAACACCCGCAGATCCGGCTGCACGTCCCCATTCACCCAAAGGGAGATTGTGAAGTTGTCATGTTGGTAGATCGGCAGTTCGTCGTCAGGAGAGGCAATCCATTGGAGCATGGTTTGCTTGGAGCTGTCGAACTGGAAACATTTGCCCCATTTGCCCGGCACGAGGTCATCCGGGCCCAGATTCACCAACTCCATGTCGTACCAACTGCGTTTGTCGGGCGTCTTGGTTCCGTTCACTTCGTCCAGAGGCCAGTAGCAGAGCATCCCTTCCTCCAGATTCGGCGCGGGCCAGTCGCCCACTTGAAGCTCGGCCGGATCGCTGGTCACGCTGCCGGCTGCGTTTGAAACGGTCACGGTGTAAACGCCCGAATCATCCGGAGCGAGGGAATCGAACTGAAGAACTGGACCGGTCGCGCCCGGAATCGGCTCCCCGCCCTTGCGCCATTGGAAGCTCAGCGGCCGCGTGCCGGAAGCCGCGACCGAAAGGGTGAAAGCGTCGCCGGTGATCAAGTCGGTCGCGCCCGCAGGCTGAGAGGTGATTTGCGGCGGGAAGGCCGGCACCGGCGTCTGGATGCCGTTGGCCATCACTTCCTGAACCTCCTCCGCGCTCAAGGCCCGCTCCCAAACCGCCACCTCATCCACAAGACCGGTGAAGTAGGAGCTGACGTTCTCCCCCATCCCGCGCACGATGGCGCCGATCGAGGTGGTGTCCCGATGCTCCGTCCCCTTGGTGTACTCGAACGTCGAGTCCAGCGCGCCGTCGATGTACAAAGCCAGCTCGCCCGGCTTGTAGGTAAGGGCGACATGATGCCATGTCCCGTCATAAGCCGGCGCTGTCGAATGCGGATGATTCAATGTGGCCGACCCGGCGTCGCGCATGTAGAGATAGACATAGCCGTTGTCCGGGGCGGCGCTGTTCTGCGTCCCGATGTTGACCAACGGATTATTGTTGCCGTCCATGCTCGAGCTTTCGGAGAAAACCCGCGCATCGTTCATGGTCGAGCCGGCCACCTCAGCGTTGACCCAGAACATCACCGTCCACTCCGGGTTGTTGGATATCGGCAGCCCGGTGTCCTCCCCTTCCGGCGTCGTAAACCAAAGATAGGTGAGGTAATCTCCCGTGAATTGGAAGGCGTTGCCCCGCTTGCCGGGAACCACGTCGCCCGGGATCATGTTGGCCACCTGGAAATCGTTGCCCGAAACCACGTCGGGCGTGGTGGTCGCGTCCGGGCTCATTTCGTCCAACGGCCAGTAAGAAACCAACCCTTGCCGGACGTCCGCCGCTTGAAGCGCCAATGCCGCTCCGACAAGGCCGCTTAGGAAGAGATATTTTCGTTTCATGGCTTACGGCGCAAAGCGTTTCACAAGGCGGCCAGGAAAGTCAATGCCGTTCTGCGCCTTCCCGAAAATTTTCCAACCAGCCTCGGAGACGGAGCGGGAAAGGGACTTTCGGCCCGGGGCTTGTCAAGACGCCGCCCTTCCAGAACCAACCCCGGGAAAAACACGAAAAATGGCGGAGAGAGGGAGATTCGAACTCCCGGTGGGTTTTAGCCCACTCACGCTCTCCAGGCGTGCGCATTAGACCACTCTGCCATCTCTCCGCAACGCAGCAGCAGTAATATGGCGCGGGGGCGCGCAATCTCAAGGGGATTTTGGCGCCGGCTGTTCAGATCGCGGCGATCAGAGGAAAATCGGAGGAGGAATGAGCGGACCGCTGGTCACAGTGCTGATGCCGGCGCGGAATGCGGCGGAGACGATTGAGGCCGCCGTGGAAAGCATCCAGGCCCAGACGCTCTCGGCTTGGGAACTGACGGCGGTGGACGACGGATCGACCGACGGGACAATCGAAATTCTCCGAAGCGCCGCGGCTCGGGATCCGCGAATCCGCGTGTTCTCAAATCCGGGCCGCGGGATTGTCGCGGCGCTCAACTTCGGCCTTCGGCAGGCGCGCGGGCGGCTCATCGCCCGAATGGACGCCGACGACCAGGCGCTGCCGGAGCGCCTGGCCCGACAGGCGGCCTGGCTGAAATCGCGCCCCGGGACGGGCGCGGTCGGATGCCGGGTGCGCTACGGCGGCGACGCCCGGCGCGCCCGCGGCCTGGCCCTTTACGTAGCCTGGAGCAACCGGCTCACTGCGGCGGAAGACATTCTCCGGGAACGGTTTGTGGAATCGCCGCTGGTCCACCCCTCGGTCATGTTCCGGAGGGAGCTGATCGAAAGCTGCGGCGCCTATGCGGCGGGAGATTTCCCGGAAGATTACGAGTTGTGGCTCCGCTGGATGGCGGCGGGCGTGCGGATCGAGAAAGTTCCCGAAGCGTTGCTGGTATGGAACGACCGCCAGGAGCGGCTTTCCCGAAGCGACGCCCGTTACCGGAGCGAAGCCTTCTTCCGGCTCAAGGCCCGCTACCTCGCCCCGATCGCGCGCAAGGCGGCGGCCGGAGGGCGGGAGATATGGATCTGGGGCGCGGGGCGTCTGGCCCGGCGCCGGGCGGCGATGCTGGAGGCCGAGGGCGTTCCAATCGCCGGCTACGTGGACGTCGATCCGCGGAAAATCGGCCATCGCATCCGCGGCCGGCCGGTGGTTGGACCTGAGGAGCTTCCGGAGCCTTCCCGAGCCCTGGCGATCAGCTACGTGGCCAAGCGCGGCGCGCGGCAGGATATCCGCAACCTGTTGACGGCCAAAGGGTTTTGCGAGGCGCGCGACTTCTGGATGGCCGCATGAATCAAGCTTCCGGCTTCCTCGACCGCCGCGCTTGCGCCTCCGCCGGTTTCGGGTTCATGATGAATCCCATGGCGAGAGCGGAATTTGTCCATCTGCACGTGCACAGCGAGTACTCCCTCCTGGACGGGGCTTGCCGGCTCGATCGGCTTGCGGACCGCGCGAAGGAGCTTGGGTTCACCGCTCTTGCCCTCACGGACCATGGGGTTCTCTACGGAGCGATCGACTTCTACAAGACAGCGAAGGCCCGCGGACTCAAGCCGATCCTCGGCTGCGAGGTGTATGTGGCCCCCGGCAGCCGGTTCGAGAAGAAAACCCGCGCCGGCGGCAAGGACGCTTACCATCACCTGGTCCTTTTGGCGGAGAACAACGCCGGCTACCGGAACTTGGTCAAGCTGGTCACTGCGGCGCATCTGGAGGGCTACTACTACAAGCCGCGCATCGACAAGGAGCTGCTGGAAACGCATCGAGAAGGCCTGATCGCCCTTTCCGGCTGCCTTGCCGGGGAGATCCCCGAGTTGATCCTCCAGGACCGCCTGGACCGCGCCCGGGAGGTCGCCGCCTGGTTCAAAGAACGATTCGGCCCGGAGGGATTCTTCCTCGAACTCCAGGAGCACGGGATCGAGGAACAGCGCAAGGTCAATCGGGCCTTGTTGAAACTAGCCGGGGATCTGGGGCTCAAGACAGTCGCCACCAACGACGTCCACTACCTGCTCCGCGAGCATTCCCACGCCCACGATTGCCTCATCTGCATCGGCACGCAAACCACCCTCAACGACCCGCGCCGGCTGACCTATGCGCCCGGCGAATTCTATCTGCGCTCCGCCCAGGAAATGGAACTTCTGTTCGCCGAGACGCCCGACGCGGTTCGGCGAACGCTCGAAATCGCCGAACGCTGCAACGTGGAACTGGAGTTCGGCAAGCTGCGCTATCCCGCTTTCACCCCACCCGAAGGGCTTTCCTGCGAAGCCTATCTGCGCAGGCTCCTGGCCGAGGGCCTTTACAAGCGATACCGGCTCCGCGCCGAGGCGGCAGGCGGCCGGTTCGTCGTGAAGGAAATCGAGGAGCCCTCGCTTCTGCCCGCGCTGGCGCGGGAGGAAATCCGCGGAGAGCCTTCCGGCGAAGCGATCGAAAAGGCGGTGCGGGAAATCCTGGAGCGGCTGGATCAAGAGCTGGAAATCATCGAGAAAACCAACTTCGTGAGCTACTTCCTGATCGTGGGCGACTTTGTCCGCCACGGACGCAGCCAGGGCGTCGCATGCGTGGCGCGCGGCTCGGCGGCCGGCTCGCTGGTGACTTACCTTCTGGAGATCTCCAACGTGGATCCCCTCCGGTACGGATTGCTTTTCGAGCGGTTCCTGAACCCGGAGCGGGTCAACCCCCCGGATATCGACATCGATTTTGCGGATGATCGCCGCGCCGAAGTGATCGACTACGTGCGCCGCAAGTACGGCGAGGATTGCGTGGCGCAAATCATCACCTTCGGCACCATGGGCGCCAAGTCGGTCGTGCGCGACGTGGGGCGCGCCATGGGAATGAGCTACGGGGAGTGCGACCGGCTGGCCAAGATGATCCCCAACGATCTGGGCATCACCCTCGAGAAGGCGCTGAAGAGCTCGCCCGATCTGCGGGCGGCCTATGAAAACGAGGAACGGACGCGCGAACTGATCGACACGGCCTTTGTCCTCGAGGACCTGGCCAGGAACGCCTCCGTCCACGCCGCGGGCGTGGTGATCGCCGGAGAGCCCCTCATAAACCTGCTCCCCCTCAAGAAGGACGAAAACGGGGCGATCGTCACCCAGTACGCCATGGGGCCGGTGAGCAACCTGGGGCTGCTGAAGATGGACTTCCTCGGCCTGAAAACCCTCTCGGTCATCCGCAACACATGCGAACTCGTGCGGCAGACCCGAGGCGTGGAAATCCAGCCCGAGCGACTGCCCCTGAACGACGCGGAGACCTTCGCCCTTCTCAATCGGGGCGAGACGCTCGGAGTGTTCCAGCTGGAATCGGGAGGGATGCGGGACTTATGCCGGCGCTTCGGCATCGAAAAGATCGAGCACATCATCGCATTGATCGCCCTCTACCGGCCCGGGCCGATGGACCTGATCCCCGACTTCCTCCGCCGCCGCCGCGGCGAGGTCCCGGTCCAGTACCCTCACCCGTTGCTGGAGCCCATCTCCAAGGAAACCTACGGCGTCCTGGTCTACCAGGAGCAAGTCATGCAGGCCGCTCAAAAATTGGCGGGCTACTCGTTGGGCGACGCGGACCTGCTCCGGCGCGCGATGGGCAAGAAGAAACCGGAGGAAATGGCCCGCCACCGCGACATCTTCGTCAAAGGCTGTTGGGAAACCAACCGCATCCCCAGACGCCAGGCGGAGCAGATCTTCGACATGCTCGAGAAGTTCGCCCGCTACGGCTTCAACAAATCCCACGCCGCCGCCTACGCCCTGGTGGCCTACCAGACCGCCTACCTCAAGGCGCATTACCCGGTCGAATTCCTCTGCGCCATGATGACCAACGACATGGCGGACACCGGGAAAATCGGCGCCTACATCGAGGAGGCCAAAAGGATGGGCATCCGGGTCCTGCCGCCCGACGTGAACCGCAGCGGGAAGTATTTCGCGCCCGAGCCCCCCGAGGAAACCGAGCGCGCCGGCGAAGCGAAATGGAGCATCCGCTTCGGCCTGGCGGCCATCAAGGGCGTCGGAGAAGCGGCGGTCGAGGAAATCCTCCGCGCGCGGCAAAAAGGCGGCCCTTTCCGATCCCTGCAGAATCTGTGCGAGCGGGTCGATTTGCGGACGGTCAACCGCAAGGCCGTCGAAACGCTCATTCGAGCCGGGGCGTGCGACGGTTTCGGAGCGCCCCGCGCCGCCCTCTTCGAAGCCGCCGAGGCGGTCATCCAACAGGCCGCGCGCGCCGCGTTGGACCGCGCCCAAGGGCAAGGCTCCCTCTTCGCCATGATCGAAGGGGGAGAAAAAATCATGGAAGCGCCCCTGCCCGACACGCCCGAATGGCCGGCCGCCGAACGGCTCGCCGCAGAGAAGGAGCTGCTCGGCTTCTATTTTTCCGGCCATCCCATGACGCCGTATAGGCGGTTGGCCGAAGCTTACGGCCTCCAAACCGTGGAGGAGCTCCCGAGCCTGGAGAGCGGCGCGGAAGTGCGCTTCGCAGGCGTCGTCACGGCCGTCCGCAACGGCGTGTCGAAGAAGAACGACCGCCCCTACGGCCTCGCCACAGTGGAAGACCAAGGCGGCTCAGCCCAGGTCCTCTGCGTCAACGACAGCTACGAACAGTTTGCGGCGTTTCTCAGACCGGGCGAAGCGATCCTGGTCGCGGGCGAGCTGGGCCTGGAGGAGGGCCGAGCTAAGGTGTTTCCTTCGTTGATCGCTCCCCTGGACGAAGTCCCGGCGCGTTTTACCGAATCGCTGTTGCTCAAGATTCCGGAAGGAACCGGGACAAAGGAACTGGAAGAGCTGGCCCGCCTGCTTCGGGAACATCGGGGCCAATGCCCTGTCTATCTGCGGCTCCCCGCCCGGGACGGGGAGTTTTGGCTTTTGGAAACAGGACCGCGATTCCGCGTCCGCCCTTCGCGGGAGCTGCTGACCGCCGTTGAAGCGCTCCTGGGCGAAGGAAGCTGGGTTCCCAAAGCGGTTTTCACAACCCCCGGCGCGAACGGAGGCCGCGGCTCCCGCCCCAAGTTCTCCCCGGCCGCCGCGGCGCGCGAGCCCTACTGAAGCCTTCCGCCCCTCAGCCGGCGCGCCTCCGCCTCTTTGCAGAACCGCCCGTCGCAGCCGGCGGCTTGACGCGCTTGGCCCAAGTCTTGTAAGGATATCGCCCCATGAAGCGTTCGACAACGTCCGCCGCAAAAACAGCCCGGTCCGGCGCGTCGGTCTCCGTCAGTCCTATCGGAGAAGCTTTCCCCCTGCCCAAGCCCTCGGAGCACGCGAAGGAGTTCGCCCGGCTCAAGCGCCTGGCCGCCAGACACCGCAAAGAAGGAAGAGAGGTGGTCGTGGTCGTGGGGCTGGGCTTCGTCGGCGCGGTGATGGCCGCAGTGGTGGCCGACGCGGAGGACCGCCGCACCGGCAAGCCCTCCAAGTTCGTCATCGGCATGCAGCGCCCCAGCGTCCGCAGCTACTGGAAGATCCCCATGCTCAATCGCGGCGTCTCCCCCATCAATGCCGAAGATCCGGAGGTGGAGACCCTGATCCGACGCTGCGTGAAGG
>JAGHDA010000410.1 GCA_021160185.1 Verrucomicrobiota bacterium | reverse complement strand
GTCGCCCACGTAGCGGACCAGTTGGGCGCCCGGCGGCGGCGTTTGATTGAGCAATGCCATCTTAATTCCCTCGCGCGACGCGCCTTGGCGGTCGCGCTCCGGTTTTGATGGGGAAAAGGAAGCCGTTTGGCAACCGTGGAATCGTCGTTCAGGCCCTGGAGCCTTTCAGGAAGGGCGCTGGTTCGGAAGCCTCAAGCGGGCGCGCTTTCCGCAGAGCCGGCCGCTGTGCGTTTGGCGTTCCGGGGCGGCCGTCGCCATCGGCGGTGGACCCAGAACCAGTTGGCCGGGTCGCGGCGGACCGCTTCCTCGAAGGCGCGGTTGATGTCTGCGGTGACGGCTTCCACCGTGCGCAGCCTGCCGTTTTCACGGAGAGGAATGGGATCCCCCACCTCGATGCGCCATTTGCCCAGGCCTGCGCGGAAGCAAAAGGCCGGGAAGAGCGGAGCATGGTAGCGAAGCGCGAAGAGCGCCGGCGCGGGAGTGGTGGAGCAAAGGCGGCCGAAGAAAGGCGCCCACACGCCGCGCTTGCCGGCGTGTTGATCGGAAAGGAAGCCGATCATCAGCCGTTGCGAGCTCATAGCGCGGCGGAGTTTGGCGGCGTCGGTGCGGCGTTCGAAGTAAAGGCAGCCGGAGCGTTCCCGGATCGATTGAAAAAGGCGGCTCAGGGATGGCTCGCGGAAAGCGCGGTAAGTGGTGGCAAACTGGAATTGGGGGGCCCAGGCGGCGGCTTTGGCGTAGAGCTCGAAGTTGCCGAAATGGCCGATGGCCATCACGCGGCAGGGGCCCCATTCGGGGTTGTCCGGCTGGATTTTTTCCGCGCCTTGGACCTCGAGAACTTCCGGGACCCGCTCCGGGGGCAGGAAGAGAGTGCGCACGGCGCACACGAAATTTTCTCCCAGCCGTCTGAAGTGCTCCCGGGCGAGCCGGCGCCGCTCTCGAGCGGAAAGCTCCTCGCCGAAAGCGAGGCGCAGGTTCTCCAGGGCCACCCGGCGGCGCCGAGCCGCCGCCGCCCAAGCGATTGCGCCGCCCCATCGGCCCAGGCGCGCCGCCCACCGCACCGGCAAACGCCGGATGATCCCGATCAGGATCCGGGCGATCCCGTAAAGAAGACCTTCGCGGATCATCGAAAGCAGATGCGTCGGAGACATTCCTGGAAGTCGGCCGCGCCGCGCACGATTCGGATCTCGACCCGCATGAAGTAAATCGGCAGGTCGCGCCGATCCAGCTTGGGGAAACGAACCGCGTCTTTTTGTGTGGTGACAATCATTCGGGCCTGGCGGATTTTGCTGCGGTTGATGGCGTTGAGCAGCTCCTGCTGTGTGAAGCGGTGGTGGTCGGCGAAGCGTTTGACGTAGACCAGCTCCGCCCCGAGCTTGACAAGGCTTTCCTCGAAGCTCTCAGGCTGGGCAATGCCGCTCAAAGCGGCCACTTGGGCCCCCTTGAGAACGTCCAACTTCTTGCGTTCGCCGGTGAAGACGTCCTCTAGGTAGAGCGGATGGTGAACACATTCGATGATCCCGGCGCGCGGGTTGTACTCGCTGAGCATCCGCCTGAGAGGAGCCGTCTGACCGTTGCTCTTGGTGATGAAGATGGCGTGGGCGCGCGCCAGGTGAGAGGGCGGCTCCCGAAGTGTGCCGCGCGGGAGCAGGTGACAGTTGCCGAAAGGCTGCTGCGCGTCCACCAGCACGATGTCCTGCCGGCGGCCGGCCAGCTTCCAGTACTGGAAGCCGTCGTCCAACAAGAGAGTGTCGCAACCGAATTTCTCGATCGCGTAGCGGCCGCTCTTGACGCGGTCCTTGTCCACCAGAACCACCACGTCCTTGAGGTTCGAGGCGAGCATGAACGGTTCGTCTCCCGCCGCTTCGGAGTCCAGCAGCAGCGATTTGCCGTCGGAGACAACGCGGGGAGGCTCGGTTTCCGTGCGGAAGAGGAGCCGGTTGAGGATGCGGCGGGTCAGGGGAGGCGGCTTGGAGCGATAGCCTCGGGAGAGGATCGCCACGTTCCGGCCTTGATCTTTCAGCTCTCGGGCGAGCTTTTCCACCACCGGCGTCTTGCCGGTGCCGCCCACCGTCAAGTTGCCCACCGCGATGATTTGAACTCCCAAGGTGGCGTCCCGGAGAAGCCGGACATTGTAGAGGAAGCGGCGGATTTTGACCCCTGTGAGGAAGAGCCGGGAGAGGAGGAACAGGAAGCTGCGGAAAAGCGCCGCGCGCTTGCCCTGGCGACGTTCGAAAATGACGTCGAGGGCAAACGTTTCAAGCGATTCAGTCCATGCCCGAAACTTCTCACGCATCCGTCGCGCCTCTCACTTTGCCAAAGACAGCCCCCTCCGGCAAGAAAGCCGGCCTCCAGCGCGATTCTTGGCAAAGGGGCATTCGGTTGGAAGAGTGTCGCAAACCGGCTGATTTTCCACGAAGTCCCCATTCTGATGATTTGGATTGGTCCATTTGCATAGGGTCGGGCGCGAACATTCCCTCGCTCAGCTTGCCTGCGGCCTGAATGCGATAGCTCGCATCGGCTCTTGAACGCCCGCTCAATCGGCAGGCGGCCTTTTCTGCGGCCGCCGAGACAGCGAAGCGGCATGAGGCGCGCAGTCCGCGATTGCATTGCCGCAGGGTTTTCCCACAGAATGCGCCGGCTATGTCAGGCGTGCGCAGGCAGTATCCGTTTCACTTAATCGAACCGAAATGGCAGGAGCGTTGGGAGCGGGAAGGAGCTTTCCGAGCTTTTAATCCGGGAGAGGAGATTCCCGCTGGCCATCCTTTCGGCAAGCGCCACGGATTGGAAGGCAAGCGGCCCGGTCCGGAGGAGCTTCCGCCCAAGTTCTATATTTTGGACATGTTTCCCTATCCGTCGGGGGCGGGGCTGCATGTGGGGCATCCGGAGGGCTATACGGCCACCGATATTCTGGCTCGCTACTATCGGGCCAAGGGGCTGCATGTGCTCCACCCGATGGGCTGGGACGCGTTCGGCC
>JAGHDA010000397.1 GCA_021160185.1 Verrucomicrobiota bacterium | reverse complement strand
GGGCTTCGGTTTGCTGCGGAGACGATCGATGACGCCTCCCTTGATCTTGATGGCCGAACCCACCACCGCCATGCCAACCGCTACGGCCAGAACGGCGTTGAACGCCCAACGCTTCCAGCCGCGGCCCGTCGCCTCGCCCAGATAGCTCCGTTTGTTGTTTAGAATGAGGAAGGAGATGTAAGCGATCGGCAGCATGGTAAAGGCGATCGCGGAGGCCATGACGGGCAGCCAGATCGGGCTGGCGATCATCACGCCGAGCACGCCGATGGCCGGCGTCAGGGTGAACAGCCGATAGCGCCGCGGCGTGTATTCAAGCCCGAACATCTCGCACACCGTGAAGCCGCAGCAGACCATGTGCGCGCTGATCGCGCCGCAGGCCATGCCCATGAAGCCCAGGTCGAACACGATGCGCCCCAGCGAAGAGCCCAGCACCGTGGCCAGGCTTTGCGCCGCGTTGATCGGCTTGAAATTTCCGGGCGTGACCCCTTCGCCCAGCGCCGTGCCGAAGGGCGGGTGGTGGAGCGTCGCCGCCATGGCCACGATGATCAGCGAGGTCAGGATCACATACGGCACAAACAGGGACATGGTCAGATCGAACCGGGCCAGCCCCTTGTGATGCTTGCCCCAGCCTTTGGCCAGCAAGGAGTAGGGATAAAGGAAGGTCATGTTGATCCCCACCGCCGCGCCGATGGCGCCCAGGATGGTGGTGGCCGCGCCCGGCCGGTCAGGAATCTGGAAGGTGAAAAAGCCTTTCAGAATGCCCTTGAAATCAAGCCCGCCCTTCACGATCTGCGTCACGACGACGCTCAAAAACGCCAGCATCACCAGGCGGATCATCCAACGCAGGAACCCTTCGTAGAGCCGGATGCCGGCGGTTTTCGAGCCGTAATTCCAGGTCAGGTAAATGTTGACGGCCAGGATGAGAAACCCCGCTCCGAACCGTGTGGCCGTTTCCACGGCGCGGGAGCCGGGCGCGTTGTGCGCGCCGAGCACGTTGGCCAAGTCCCAGGCCGCGCCGCCGAGCAAGGCGTATTGGCCGAAGTGCCAGATCACCGTCGAAACCACCGTGGCCAGCGCCCAGAGCAGCGCCACCGTCGGATGCAGCTCGCGTTGGACGATCAAGTAGGCGCGTTCGCCGCGCGTAAGAGTGATGTTGGCCAGGGCGGCCATCATGAACACCCCCAGCAGCATTGCCACCGGCTGGACCCAAAGGAGTTGATAGCCGTAGAACGCGCCGGCCACCACCGACGCCGCCGCGCTGCCCGCGCCCAACGTCATGGCGCTTTGCATCCACGCCGGGCCGGTGAGCTTGAAATAGCCCCGAAGGCGCTCCCGGAAGGGCCGCCTTTCCAGCTCCTGTAAAAGGGCTTCCTCTCGTTGCAGCTTTTCGGGGTCCCACTTCCGCGTCATGGGCAGCCCCGCGGACCGGTTGGCAACCTCTTGAGCCATAGACCGGATGATCCGCGAAGAGCGCGGCCGATTGCAAGCGGAAGCCCCCGCCCGCGCCCTATTCCCCCTCGTCGCCTAGCGGCCGCCGGCGTGGAAAGGCGGATTCTAAACCTCGCTCGAGAAATCGAGCTGGGGCGGTGGGACCCGCAAAAGTTTTCCCGAAACCGAATTGAAACTCCCTGGGAGTAGCCTTTACGATCCGGCGGCAAGCTCTTGATCGGCTCCTCAGGTTGTTTCTGCCAAACGCTGAACATGACCTGCCCGCGAGCGCGCCGGCGGCGGAACGGGCTGGAGGCTTGCCGCCTTGTCCCCGTGGACAGTCTGCGGAGCGGCCTACGGCGGGGGGACGAGTTTGATCCGGTAGAAGGCGACGCCTGTGCAGCAATCCTCTCCCGTCCACTCCCGGTCAGTGGTAGGGGCGCTGACCTCTTCAAATGCCCCTGGCTCAAGGGACAACGCTCGCTCGACTACGTACCAATGCACGCGCCGGTGTTTGCCGGTGAGGGCGTCGTAGAGCACCGAGTCCGGTCCGACCCAGCGCAGGGTGATTTGACGGCCGTGCCGCTGGAAGTCGACGATTTGAGGGCGCGGATGGAAGCCCAGCACGCCTCGGACTCGCAGGGGATTTACCAACCAGGAATCGCTGGTCCACGGGAGCAGCACGTTGTCGCCGCTGCCCCAACTGGTGCGCACCCGCACGAACTTCTGGTTTCCCGTCACGTAGTAGCCATAGATCAGGATTGCGTGGACCTCGGGATTGGCCCGAGGCATGTCGCCCATGGCGCGATGGAAGGTGTTCCAAGCCTGCAACTGCACGAGCAACGGATACCCCGCGTCGATCTCCGCCTGGACGTCCTCGAACCGGAACCCGACGCCCGGCCCGGTGATCTCCGGGTTGAACTCTCCCAGTTGGGTGAACGTGTCGGCGTAGTACCCGCAATGGCGGGCCCACTTGCGGAGTCCCGATTGCACGTCCAGAGCAGGCAGCCCGGCGGTTTCATCCGGCTGGTAGTTCACGCGCCGAACCCCCGTCTTGTCCCAGTAAACGAAAGCGTAACCGTCAATGTTGCCGTCGCATTCCCCGGCCATGTTGCGCCACTTCTTCTGACTGAGGCCGATGAAGTCGCCGATGCAATCGGGGGGATGCTCGGCCCGTCCGGCTGTCACGTAGGGATCGTCCGCCGTGCTTTCGAACTCCACGTAGTAATCGTCCTCGTGCCCCGGCTGGTCCGCCGGCCGGCCGTCCCGGCCGGCCTTGGAAGTCCACAGGTTGCGGATCCCTTTGTGTTCACCATAGTCGTCCAGCGGCGCCATTCCCCCAGCGGTGGGGCCAGTGTAAAAGTTCGGGAACCCATGGCGATCCCAGTAGCCGATGAGGTTTCCCGTGGCCGTGCCGTAGCAGCCGCCATACCAACGGTAATCGGGGACCCCCGTCAGATAGACGTTGGCGTCAGCTTGAAGCGCCGTCAGACCCCAACCGGCAGCGCAGCACCAAGCCGCCAACCGTCGCCACGTTCTGCGTCTGGCTCCCGACACGCCCTTCCGAGCGGGCACGACGGTTCTCATCATGCGGGCAGCTTCCGCCAATCGGCGCCGCTCGTCCAACGAAAACCATCCGGATGGGCCGTCATCGCCCCCTCTGTTCCCCCATGTTCCGTCCCGGCGCGCGCGCGCCATGGTTGAAATGCCTCTCGCGCCTGCGATGACGGCTGAGGGTATCAGGATCTGGAGCGGCAACGTCCCGCCGGACGGCTTTCATCTGCAGAAAACCGAACGTGGGAGGGGGAAGGAAGCGCGGAACGACCGGCGCCTGGTCTCGCGCAAGATTCCGCCGGTTTGCAGCAAATATGCTTGACGCGGGGCTCCGCGTTGTTAGAATGCCCCACAGAACCCGGGCATCACCATGCTGAGGAAGACGAGAGCTTTTCCTGTCAAGGGAGACGCCCGCCGACCCTAAAGAGGTCATGAGACGGACGGTTTGTTCAGAGCAAAACGCTTTGGCTGTCGGTCAACTCCCCGAGTGGGGAGGGGTGACGGAACAGCGGCCGCAACCGCACCAAACAACCAACGGAGGGATCGAGGCATCATGAGAACTAAGATACTAGGAAAGCTGCTCCCGGCGCTGATTGCGCTCGGGGCGGGAGGATTGGGTTTTGCCCAATCGTGGACGAGTCAGGACATTGGCAATCCCAGCGTGCCTGGGAGCACCGATGACCCGAACGGCGCCGTGCGGACCATTGTGGGCGGCGGCGCGGATATCTGGAACAACGCCGACCACTTCCACTTCAACTGGACGAAGGTTGTCGGCGCTTTTGACATCCAGGTGCGGGTGCAGAGCTTGGACATGGCCAACACCTGGTCGAAGGCCGGCATCTTCGCCCGAGAAACCCTGGAGCCAGGTAGCCGCAATGTCGGCATCCTGGTTACGCCCACCGACGGGCAGAACCTGTTCAACATGCAGTGGCGGGACTCTACCGACGGGGGCTCGGGCTCCAAGCCCAGCGCCGAGCGGTACAGTCCGGTGCCTTATCCGAACGCGTGGATTCGGCTGGTGAGGCCGGACGTGAACAGCAACGAGTTCGTCAGCTACATTGATGAGAGCGGGGCCAGCAGCACAACGCCGACCTGGGTGGAATACCACCGGCACACGATTCCTGGGGAGCTGCTGCCTGAAACCCTTTATGTGGGGCTAGGCGTGACTTCACACAACGACGCGACGAGCACCACGGCGGTGTTCAGCGACATCACGCTCAACGCGGGCGCGTTTGTGCCTGGGGTGGCCCCGGTTATTGTGGAGGGGCCGCAGGATGTGACCGTGGAGGCGGGAAGCCCGGCGACCTTCAGCGTGACGATCAACGAGGCGGAGGTGTTTCCGCCGCCGAGTTTCGAGTGGTTTAAGGATGACGTTGCCATTCCCGGGGCGACGGGGCCGACCTGTACCATTGACCGTCCGGCGCTGGCGGACAACGGGGCCAAGATCAAAGTGGTGGTGAGCAACTGCGAGGGCGCAGTCACCAGCGAAGAGGCCACTCTTACTGTTAGCCCGGACACTGTGCCGCCCACGCTGGAGTATGCGACTGGGTCGTATTCGTTCATGCAGGTGACGGCGGTGTTTTCCGAGCCGTTGGATCCGGCGACGGCGGAAGATCCGGCCAATTACGCCCTCAGCGGGGGGGTGACGGTGACCGACGCGGCCCTTGCGGCGCCTGCGGGGACTCCTGGAGACAACGTTGTGGTGCTGACGACCACCTACCAGGTTCCGGGAACGGCGCTGACTCTGACGGTCAACAACGTGACCGATGTGGCGGGCAACCCGGTAGCTGCCGGCAGCTCGGTGCGCTTCGGCGCCTTTGCGTGGCAGGAGGGGGTGGTTCGGCACGAGTACTGGGAGAACGTGTCCGGCGGCCTCCTCGGTCTCAAGAGCGACCCGCGTTATCCGTACAATCCCTCCTGGACCGGTCTGGAGCCGCGGACCGAGTATCCGCGGGACGGGGCCAACGAGGGAGGCAACAACTACGGCAACAAGCTCAGTTGCTGGGTGATTCCCCAAAAGACCACTAGTTATGTCTTCTTTGTGAGCAGCGACGATCCCTCCGAGCTGTATTTGAGCCCGGATGAGAATCCGGCCGACGCGGTGTTGATCGCCAGGCAGCGAGGTTGGACCGGGCCTCGGATTTGGCGCACTGCCGGGGGCGGGGGCAGCGATCCGCTTGAAATGAACAGTTGGGACGCGATGTGGAGCAGCTTTATCAGCCAGTGGCCGGAGCTTGGCAGCATTCAGCTGGAAGCTGGCAAGAAGTACTACCTTTACGCGATTCACACCGAAGGGGGCGGGGGCGACAACCTGGCGGTGACCATGGTGACGGAGGACGACTTCTTCAACCTGGACATTCCCCAGGACGGGGACGCGCCGACCCTGGAGGGGCCGCTGGTGGGGACCTATGTTGATCCGAACTCCGTTTTGAAGACCGGGCTGAGCATTACGCCAACTCCGGCCGGCTTCGATCTGGCTTGGGAGAGCCTTCCTGGCGTGCGCTACAACGTGTGGAGCAGTCCTGACATTGCCGCTCCTCTTTCCGCCTGGACGCTGGTCGAGGGGGATATTGATGCCACGCCGCCCGCCAACACCCTGAGCGTCCCGTCGCCCGCCACGAGTTTGTTCTACGTGGTGGAAGCGTGCCTGCCGCCTTCGTCGGTAGTCTTCTCGGAGAACTTCGACGATGTGAGCGCTCCGAGCCTACCGGCAGGCTGGACCTGTGGAGCAAACAGCGGGACCACGGCGTGGGAACTGGGAACGCCGAGTTCTGTGGGACCGGCCGGTTCAAGCAGCTCCCCGAACTGTGTTGGCACCAAGATCGATGGCAACTACGGGTTGAACGCGGATATTTGGCTGCGCTCCGGTCCGATTGATCTGACCGCCTACACCGAAGGCGTCCTAAGATTCCGAGAGTTCAAGGATATCGCGCTTGTCGGCGACGATTTCGGGACGGTCCGAATCCTTGCGGCGGACGACCAGGCTGAGCTGGCTGTTCTGCAGGCCAAGGTGAAAGGCTTCTCCAATGGTTGGGGAAGCTATGGGGCTATTCTGCCTGCGAAGGCCTTCGCCGAGCCGATCTTAATTGAGTTCCAGTTCCATACCGACTCGGATGATTCCCATTTGGGCATTCGGAACGCTGGCTTCGAAGACCCAAGGTGTGAAGACGGGGACTGGGGCCCCGCCATTGCCTGGACGGAAGGCTACTACGATACGGCCAATCCCGGGGTTTGGGTTAGCAGTTCGGATGGTTACGCCGGCCTCTGGAATCCTGACGAGAACGACGGCTATTCCGGAGGCGCCGCCCCCGAAGGCCAGAATATAGGGTGGACAGACTCGACTGCCAATGCGGACGTGGGTTTGTCCCAGGTGCTGGATGCCACCTTGCAGGCCAACACGGAATACGTTCTGAGCGTTCGAGTAGGCAATCCCTTCTACAACGGGAGCGATGTCACTGCGAACTATCGGATCGAGCTATTGGCCGGAGGGGCGCTTCTGCAGTCCGAGAGCGGAGCTTCGCCTCCGATGGACACTTGGGTTACCCACACCCTGACCTACAATTCGGGTCCCAATCCGGAGCAGCTTGGGCAACCGCTGGAGATTCGACTCATTGCCGAGGCCTATGTCGATGAGGAGGGATATGATGAGTATGAAGTGAACTGGGATGAAGTGACTCTCACGGTCAATCCCCCGCAACGCCACGCCGGGTGGTATATCGACGACGTTGAGATCGCCGTGCCCGGCCAGTGACCCGTCCGTTGACTCAGAAGTCATAACGCCGAAACAGGGGAGCGGTTACAACCTGCATCGGGCGCTTCCTTCCAGTGGTCCTACGGACTTTTTGGATGGCGTGCTCGGTGCAGGTTCGCCTTAGCCCCGCTTCCGCTCGAAATAGGGCGGCCGGATCGGCGGCAGCGCCTTCAGACGCTTGCCGCATGGCTGCTCGGCTGTCTTTTGGCTCATCGGCGCCCTTTTCGATTCCCGGCGTCATCCTTTTTGAGTCAGCAGGAACAAACATGCTTGACGCGGGGTTCCGCGTTGCTAGGATGCGCCGCAAAACGCGGGCATCACCATGCTGAGGAAGGCGAGAGCTTTTCCTGTCAAGGGAGACGCCCGCCGACCCTAAAGAGGTCATGAGACGGACGGTTTGTTCAGAGCAAAACGCTTTGGCTGTCGGTC
>JAGHDA010000006.1 GCA_021160185.1 Verrucomicrobiota bacterium | reverse complement strand
CCTCCAACCGGTCCACAAACCGCTCCGCCCGCCGGATCCGCTCCGGCCCGGCTGGAACAAGCCGCCCGAAAAGCGTCTCCGCTTCGGTGGAAAAACGGATCACTTCAAACCGATCTTCTTTCCGCAACCGCTGGAGACAGTAGCGCAAGGCGGCTTTGGCCTGCTCGATCTTCCGGCCCGCCATGGAGCCGGAGGTGTCGATCACAAACACCGCGTCCTTGGGCGCAGGCGGGGCGGAGCTCTCCTGCTCCGGAACAACGAGCAACAGGAAATAGCCCGGCTCGCCCGCCCGCCGACAGGGGAAAAAGTCCGCGCCCATCGGGCCTTCGCGCACCGAGTAGAAAAGCTGGAAATCCCGATCGGGAAGAACGTTCTCCTCGCTCCACGCAACCCGCGCCCGTCGGGGTCCGGAACGCTCCGTCTTCACAGCGTGGCTGGGCGAGTAAATCGTCTTGATCGGGCGGCGGTCCCGAATCTCCGCCTCCACCCGGACGCGGGGGATGGGCTTGAGACTGAATCTTTCGGTGTCCAACGGGTAGAGATATTCGAGCAGCCCCCCTTCGGCGCGGAGCAACTGGGTGTAGCGCAGTTTCACCCGGCGAGTCTCATGGGCCCCCAAGGGAAAGAGTCGGATCCGGAACAGGTTCTGCCCCGCGTATTCCAAGAGCGCCGGATCGCGGTGGCGGCGGACGATGTCCTCGTAAATCCGCCGGGCCTTCTTCGCGTCCAAGAGCTCGGCCTCGGCCGTTCGTCCGTCCACCTCGACGCTGAAATCGTCCACCTGGGCCCCTCGAGGAACAGGGAACAGGTACATCGCTTCCAACCGTCGCCCCAGGGGATTGTGAAACTCCTGGTCCACTTCGGTAATCGCGGTCTGGTTCACGATTTTGACGTGAACATCGTGTCGGAGGATTTCCACCGGAGCGAACACCGGCCGCGGCGGCGGATGGGGCCGCGGATGCGGCGGCGGATGGGGCCGCGGATGCGGCGGCGGGATGGGGATGGGATGAGGCGTCACAAGGAATCCGTCGGCTTGAACGGACAGGGCAAGCGCTCCCGCGACCAAGGCGAGCGCCGCCCGCTTCCACAAAACGCGCATGTTTTTCCGACTCATGCCTTATTAGACGCCGGCGCGCGGTTTGTGCTCCGCCTCCCCGCCCCGCGCATCTCAACCGGAAAGGGCAAAGGCTTGCCGCGACATGGCCTTCCGGTCCACACTTCGGACAGCAAAAGAAAGGACCTGGACGATGCCCCTTGCCACCGGATCCGAAACCGGCGCCGCGCGCGCGGCGCTCCGAAGCGCGGCCGCCGCCGCCTTGATCTCGCTTATAAACCTCCTCGGACAGACGAAAGCCTCCGCCGCCTCAAGCCCCCCGCCGCTCAACGTTCTCTTTATCGCGATCGACGATCTGCGGCCCGAACTGGGCTGCTACGGCTCGGCTTGCGCCCTCACCCCCAACCTGGACAAGCTGGCTTCTCAAGGCGTTCTTTTCACCCGCCATTACGCCGCGGTTCCCACCTGCGGCTCTTCCCGCTACGCCATGCTCACCGGGCGCAGCCCGGCCCGCTCCGGCGCGGTCAGCGGCAACGCCGCCTTCTTCCGCGGCCCGACGGCGCTTTCCCAACGCCCACTCGACGCGGCGCAAAGCCTCCCCGAGCTCTTCCGGCGCAGCGGCTACCGCACCGTGCTGATCGGGAAGATCTCCCACACGCCCGACGGCAAGGTGTTCGCCTATTCCGGCAAGGGCGACGGACGAGAAGAGCTGCCCGGAGCGTGGGACGAACTGGCCACCCCTTACGGCCCTTGGAAGCGGGGCTGGGGAATCTTCTTCGCCTACTCCGGAGGCCGGCACCGCGAGGACGGGCAAGGCCATCGGGACCTGATGGAATTCACCGCGGCCCGCGACGAGGATTTGCCGGACGGGATGATGGCCCGGCGAGCCGTGGAAAAGCTCCGCAAACTCAAGAAAACAGGCCGTCCGTGGTTCCTGGGACTCGGGTTTTTCAAGCCTCACTTGCCTTTTGTCGCCCCGCGACAGGACTGGGAGGCGCTCCAAAAGCTGGACGCGCCGCCGCCGCCTCATCCGGACAAGCCGGATTCCGCCTATTGGCATCGAAGCGGCGAATTCTACGGCTACAATTTCCCCTTCCCCAAGACCAACCCCTTGGCTCCGGCCGACCGGATTCGCGCGCGGCGCGCTTACCTGGCCTGCGTGCGTTACACGGACCGCCAAGCGGGCAAGGTCCTTCGCGCGTTGGATGAGTTGGGTCTGGCCAAGTCCACGGTGGTCGTGGTCTGGGGCGACCACGGCTGGCACCTGGGCGACTCGGCGATTTGGGGCAAACACACGCCCTTTGAGCGGGCGCTCCGCAGCGCCCTCATCATCCGCGCGCCCGGCGCAAGCCGTCCCGGACTGCGCTGCGACGCCCTGGTTTCCTCTCTGGACCTATACCCAACTCTCGTTGACCTCTGCCGTCCCGCCTTCGCTCAAACTCGATGGCCCCTGGACGGCAAAAGCCTGAAGCCGCTCCTGACCGGGGAAAAGAGCCGGCTCCACAACAAAATCCTCGGATTCTGGGGCAAAGCCGTCACCGTCCGAACTGACCGGCGCCGCCTCATCGCCCGACGCAGCGGCGATCGGTGGACTGACATCGAACTCTACGACATGGAAAGCGGCCCCGACCCGGTGCGGAATCTCGCCTCTGAGGAGCCTCAGCTCGTCGCCGAACTCCTCCGCGCCCTGCCCGCCCCTCGATCTCAAGCGCGGAAAAACTGAGCCCCTCCCGCCTGCAGGCCAAGGCCGCCGCCTGAGAAGTCCCCGCGCGCGCCGGGCGGAAGGGGGTCCTCATAACCACACTCTACATAAAACAGGGTCGAGATCAAGAAAAAGCAACCCCAT
>JAGHDA010000153.1 GCA_021160185.1 Verrucomicrobiota bacterium | reverse complement strand
CGGCCCTCTCGCCGCGCGCCGCATCATGGGCGAAAAGTTTGCCCTTCCCCCCTGGCCGCGCCAACCCTTTTCATCCGGCGCGCCGGCCAAGCCGCGCCCTTCCTTCCGGGCTCCCCTCTTTTGGATCTTACTGACCGCCGCCCGGCGCGGGAGGCGCGGGCGCGTTCGTCGAAGCCGCGCCGCTCTCCTCCGCCTTCGGTCCGAAACGAAGCGACACCGCCCGGCGCGTTCCGTCAGGAAGCTCTTCCACCAAACCCGCTATCTCCTCGCCCGCCGCGGCGTCGTCCAACGTCGCCGGCTGTCCTCCCTTCGTCAGCTTGGCCTCCTTGCCAACCTGAATCTGCCAGGTTTTGCCCGCTTTGAATTTTACGGTCAGAATGCCCTTTTCCTTGTCAATCGCCTCGATAGCGGCTTGGAAGGGATACCGTTTCGGCTTGGCCGCGACGGCCTGCGCGACCTTCCCGGTCGCGCCTGCGGCGTTGGTCGCTTTCTGAATCGCCGCGTTAGTCTGAACGCCGCCCGCGGGCGTTTGCTCGTTCTGGGAAGCCTTCTGGCACCCGGCCAGCATCGCCAGAAGCGACCCGACCGCCAATGGGAGAATCACATTTCTTTTCATAGCTTAGGGCGAAGACTAGCTTTCTGGCGCGTTCTGTCAAGAGAAAATCGCCGCGCTGTTTACCCTTAAATTTCTATTGCGAACAGTTTCGGTTCATTTTAGATTGCCCCCGGATCCAAGGATAAAAGCTATGTACTTTGGCGCTGATTACCACCCTGAGCATTGGGTGCACCCGTATGACGGGACGGAGGAAGAGCCCGAGGCCCGCTGGCTGCGCGACGCCCAGCTCATGAAAGCCGCCGGCATGAACGTCGTCCGGATGGGCGAATTTTGCTGGGGCCTCTATGAGCCCGAGGAAGGCCGCTACCGCTTCGACTGGATGCGCCGCGTCATGGACATCATGAAAATGCACGACATCCAGGTCGTGCTCGCCACGCCCACCGCCGCGCCGCCCGTATGGCTGGCGCGCAAGCATCCGGAAATCCTGCCGGTGGACGAAAACGGCCTCGTGCTCCACGAAGGCACCCGCCACGCCTACAGCATGAACAGCGACGTCTATTGGGAGTACACGCGCAAGATCGTCACCGAGTTAGCCAAGGCGTTGGGGGACCATCCTCAACTGATCGCATGGCAGATCGACAACGGCATCGGCGGCCACGGCACCGAATTTTCCTTCAACGAGGAAACGCGCCGCGACTGGCACGCTTGGCTCCGGCAGAAGTACGGAACGGTGGAAAATTTGAACAACGCTCTGGGGCTGCGCTTTTGGGGCCAGGTGGTCGCCCGGTTCGAGGAGGTTCCTATGCCCATGCGCGCCCCCACCGTGCACAACCCGGCGTTGATCTTGGATTGGATGCGATTCGCCAGCGACACCGCCGTCGCTTACGTGGGCATGCAGGCGGAGCTGCTCCATGAATTGACCCCCAATGTGCCGGTGACGACCAATCTCCGCGCGCTGAGCCGCCACTACGATCATTTCGACATGGCCGGAACGTTGGACTTCGTGGCTCTGGACAGCTACGCCACCATGGCGAACCGGCCTGCGGAAAACGCCGTCGAGTTCGACATCATGCGCTCCCTCAAGAAAGGCGGCGTCCGAACCCCCGACGGCCAGGAGGGGTTCTGGGTCATCGAGCAGAAAGCGGGCAACGTGAACTGGCAGGACGTCAACTCCCTCCTCCGGCCGGGAGTGGTGCGCCTGTTCACTTACCAGCTCATCTCGCGCGGCGCGACGGGGGCGCTCTATTTCTTTTGGCGCTCGCCGCGGATCGGTTCGGAAAAGTTCTACGGCGGGGTCCTGGGCCACGACGGCGACGCCGACAACCGGGTGTACCGGGAAATCAGCCAGATCGGCGAGGAGATCAAGCTGCTGGGCCCTATCCTCAAGGACACAAAGGTCGAGCCGGAAGTCTGCATCCTCTTCAGCCATGAAAATGTCTGGGCGCTCAAGTTCCCTATGCAGCCCACAAAGTATTTCCATCAGTGGGATCACGTGATGCGCTTCTACCGCGCCTTGCACGACCGGAACATCCCCGTGGATTTCGCCCGCCCTACCGACGATCTCTCCCGCTACAAACTGGTCATCGCCCCTTCGCTCCACCTATTGGCCGGAGGCGAAGCGGACTTGCTCAAACTCTACGTCCAGAACGGCGGCACGCTGGTCGGCACCTTCAACACAGGGCTGGTGGACGAACACAACATCGCTCCCCGCACCGGCTGCCCGCACGACTTGACCGACCTGTTCGGATTGGAGGTGGAAGAATTTGATCCCCGCCCGCCCGACGAGGAGAATCACCTCATTTTCAGAGGCTCCTTCCCCGCCTCCCACGCCCATTGCGCCAAGATCTGGTGCGACATCATCACCCCCCGCGAATGCGAGACGCTCGCCACCTACTCGCGCGATTTCTACGCCGGCAAGCCCGCTTTCACGATCAACGAGTTCGGCCTGGGCAAAGCCGTTTACATCGGCTTCATGAGCGACCAAGCTTTCTACTCCGACCTGGCCGACTGGCTCCGTCAGCTCTGCGGGCTGTTTCCGCTCCTGCGCGTGCCCGAGTCGGTGGAAGTCAGCATGCGGCGAAGCAAGGATCGAAACATCTACTTCCTGCTCAATCACCAGAAAAACTCCGTGCGACTCCACTTCTACAAGCCGATGCACGAATACCTCACCGGAACCACGCTCACCGGGAATTATGATTTGCCGCCGCTGGGGGTGCTGGTCCTCGACGAGAAAGCCCCCGGCGACCGCGCCGCCGCCCAGGCGGAGGAGCGGGAAGAGGCCATCGAAGCGCAAAGCTCCTAAACCGCGCTCCGCCGGCAAACCGGCGGCTTCGGGAAAAGTTGCGGCGCGGCAAGGCCTCCGCTCCCGTCTCCCCTGGCCCTCTCCGAGGAACCGGCCACAGACAAAAGAGGCGAACCCCGCGCGCAAGCGCCGCCCCGCTGTTGCGAAGATCGCCCGGCTGTGGTATCCGGAAGGCCATGCGCTTCATCTTCCGGTGGGCGTTTCGCCTGATCGCGCTTGCGGCGCTGCTTCTCCTGGCGGCGCTGCTCCTCAAGGACGCCCTCATCGAGGAAATCACGGAGCGCGCCCTAAGCGCCGGCACGGGCCTGGAGGTGGAAATCGGCGGGACCGAGGTCGAGCTGCTCCGGCCGGTCATCCAGGCGAACCGTTTCCGCCTCTACAACCCCGCCGCGTTCGGAGGAACCCCGTTCGTGGACGCCGACGAAGTCCGCATCGAATACGACCCCGAAGCTCTCCGGCGCGGCGCGGCGCGGATTCGGCTCCTTCGCCTCTCGATCCGGGAACTGACGCTCGTCCGGAGCCGGGACGGCCGCTGGAATTGGCGGGAAATTCTCGAGCGCCTCCATCAACTGCCGCTGCCCGGCCTCGGGCGGAAGTGGCGGATGGAAGGGATCGACGCGCTCAACCTCTCTCTGGACAAGATCCGCTTCTATGATATGAAAAACCCCGCGGCGGTTCGCGAGGTCCGCGTGGGCGCGCTCAACGAGGTCTTCGCCGATCTTCGCACCGGAACCGATCTGATGGCGGTTTTGCTTCGGCTGGCGACGAAGGCGGGCCTACCGACCCCGCCGCCTTCGCTAAGCCCGCCCGCGGGCAACTGACCGGCCGTTGAAAACGAAGGATTTCCCGTAGCCGCCGGGGCAACGAGCGGGTCATGGCGCTCCTGTGAAAGGCGTTTCCACCCGCTGTGTTCTGGATTAGACGACATTTTCCCGGCAATTCGCTAAGGTTCCGAATTCTCTCCCGACTGAAATCCAGAAGACAATTTTAACCAAACCATAAAAGCTGAACCATCCTTGTTCTTTGCATAGGTCCCAACAGCCGTACCATAGCGCTGTCGGTTTTGCGCCCTCTTCAACGAAGGATTGGCAAAATGCCGGAGCGATGAGCGCGCGCGGCGAGAAAAAGAATGAAAGCGCAGGCGGCCCGGAACGCCGCTCTTCGCCGTCCGGAAGGCTGGCGTGGACATCCTTTGCCTTGCTCTTCACCGCCGTTT
>JAGHDA010000010.1 GCA_021160185.1 Verrucomicrobiota bacterium | reverse complement strand
GCCTCGATATTTTTGCGCGGAGTGGAAGAGCCCACCGCGCGGGGAATCCCCGCCGCGGCCAGGGCTTCCAGCAACTGGCGCGCTCCCGGCAAGAGACGCGCGCCCCGCTCCCGAACCAACGCGCGGAACAATTCCTCCTTCCGCAGGGAAAGCCGCTCCAGCTCCTTCGGATCGGCGGTCCAGCCGAGCAACTGCTCGATCACCTGCTCGTTCTTCATGCCGAAGCTGCGAAGGAAAAAGCCGGGCGGCAACGGCCGCCTTTCCTCGGCGGCGAGCGCTTCCCAGGCCTCCTCATGCAGCCGCGAGGAATCGACGATCACCCCGTCCCAATCGAACACCGCGCCCCACTTCTCCGATCCTTCCATGGCCATGTGGGTACGCCGAACCCGCCCCGAAGGCAACTCTCCTCCCGAAACGGAAGAAAAAATCAGTTTCCGACCCGCTCGCGCGTTTGTTTGTCAAGCAGGGAAGCAGATCCGGCTTGTCTCAACCCCCTCCGCGCCTTTACGTTGACTTTCAACGAGCTCCAATTATTCTCTTCCCGATCGAAGCAATCTGTGGATTGGACGCCTAAGTTATGAACAGAAATCAGCATAAGCAACCTGAGCAGCGTTCTCCGAATGACGCCCGGGGCTTAACGGCTCTTGAACGAAAGTGGATTACGAAAGAAGATCGAGAGCGAAGCTATTCGTCACATATCCTGCCTGCTATTGCAGGCGCCTTGGCGCCTCTCAGAGACCGCGCCATTACACGCCTTATTGACCTGGGGTGCGGATTCGGGGGAATCGCCGGTTTCCTTGGCGAATACCTTGGGGCGCAAGAGGCATACGGAATCGATTTGGACGCCAAAGCTGTGCGCGCGGCAGAAAAACGGGGCATCCGCGCTCAACAACTGGACCTTGCCGGATCCCGTCTTCCTTTTGAAGACAATTTTTTTGACCTGGTCACTTCATTTGGCGTGCTAGACTACTTTCCCCATTTCGATTCGATTCTTAGAGAGATCCACCGGGTTCTCAAACCCGGCGGATGGGCGTGCATTTCCCTGCCGAACCTGGCCGCTTGGCACAATCGGCTCTCGCTCCTTTTGGGTTATCAGCCGCGCGATGTGGAAGTCTCCAAATACGTTATGTGCGGAGTCCATCCCTTCTACCGAAGAAGAGGCGATCATGTTGTGGGACACATCCATACGGTGACCGCCAAAGGATTTGAGGAACTAATGACATTTTATGGATTCGACACCGTAGTCTTACGCGGAGCCAGTCGGATTACAGGCCGGGCAAGCGGCTTCTTGACAGCTCTCAACAGCCTGACAGAAATTCTGCTTCCTGCGACTATGGCAAAACGTTTCATCTACCTCGGCGCCGCGAATCGCGCTCCAAGTCACACAAGTGAGAAGGCGCCATGGGTGGTGTGGGCGGACGACCCTGAAAATTGAGCCGGGCGATCTCTTCCCGGAACATCCCGACGATTTGTCCCGAAACACGCGGCTCGGGAAAGGGCGGTTATGAAAATACTGGTGTTCGCGCACACGCCGCCGCCTGACCACGGCCAGAGCCGAATGGTGGCCGTAATGCTTCAAGGCCTCCGCGCCTTGAATGCTGCCTCCATGCCGCATGGCGAAGCCATTGAATGCCATCATGTCAACTGTCGCCTCAGCGCTGACGAACAAGAAGTGGGGCGAATCCGGCTTGGGAAATTGCCTTTGTTGCTGAAGTATTGCGCCCAGGCAATCAGGCTGCGCTACAAGCACAGGATTTCTTGCTTTTACTACATTCCGGGACCGCCCAAGCCCTCCGCCATATTTCGAGATTGGGCGGTTATGGCGCTCTGCAGGCCATTTTTCAGCAAGCTCGTTTTGCACTGGCACGCCGCTGGCTTGCCTGAATGGTTGGACAAGGGCCCGCGCCTGCCCGCGCGAATCACTGAGAGGCTTCTCAAGAGAGCCGATCTAGCTATCGTCTTGTCGGAGTACGGGAGGCTCTCCATGAAACGGCTTGATCCACGGCGCGTCGCGGTGATTCCGAACGGCATCGAGGATCCGTGCCCCGACTTTTTGGAAAACGTCCTGCCTGAACGAAATCGACGGTTGGCGGCCCGGCGCCTCGCGCTGAGCCAAGGGGCTTGGACCCCGGCCGAAAATCCAGCATGCGCGGAGTTCGTCGCGCTCTTTTTGTCGGCGTGCACAAGAGAAAAAGGGCTGTTTGACGCCTTGGATGCTATTTTGTTGCTCAATCGGAACTTGAGTCGACAACGCCGAAGCATCTTCGCGCGCCTTATGATTGCAGGACACTTTCTGAGCGCGGAGGAGGAACGGGAGTTCACGCAAAAAGCCGAAGCCATAAATAACGAATGCCTGGCGCTTTCAAACAATCCTTCCAAGACCCCCACGATCGAGCGAATAGGCTTTGTGGACGGGCCTAAAAAGGCCGACCTTTTCCGTCAAGCGGATGCGCTTTGCTTTCCCACCTATTACAAGGGAGAAACCCAGGGATTGGTCGTCATTGAAGCCCTTGCTCACGGACTGCCGGTAGTGGCCACTAAATGGCATGGAGTCGAGGAAAGCCTCCCTTCCGGCTACCCTTGGATTGTCTCCCCCAAACGCCCGGAAGAAACGGCAAGGGCCTTGGAAGGCGTTATGGCGGAGGCAAACTTCGTAAAGCTGCGAAATCGGTTTGAGGAACGATACACACTGCGGAAATATTTGGAAAATCTAGCCCACGCCTTGCTTTCCGTGGAAAAGGAGCCAAAGCGCCGCACAATCTGAAAACCTTACCGGCTCACCCGAAAACCCTGCGCCGGAAAGCCGTCGCAACCCCTTTCAACTAATTACGTTGCCTCTCTTCGCCGCTCCGCCCGGCCTTCAGCCGTTCATAGATCGCCAGATAGCGGCGCGCCACTTCAGAAGCTTTGCGAAAACGGACGCTTTCCCGAATCGCCTCCTGAGGGACAAACGTTATTTCCCCCAAGGCAATTCGCCGGAGCGCCCGGGCCAGGTCATCCGGGTCGTCGGGAGTGAACAGCAGTCCTGTTTTCCCGTCCTGCACGATGTCCACATTACCGCCGCTTCGGGAAACCACCGCAGGCATTCCTAGAGCGAGCGCCTCCCCCAACGCCACTGAACACGGCTCGTTGGTCGAAGGCAAAACAAAGACATCCGCCTTCCGCAACTCTTCCTCCACCGCCAGGCTCATCCCGTGAAAGCGGCATTGCCCTTCCAGCCCTTCCCGACGAAGCGTCTCTTCCAACTCGCGCCGGTAAGCCCGGGAAGAGCCCGTCTGCAAGACCAATCCCCAGTGATCGAATCGGAGCCGACTGCGAACCTGCGGCTCCAACCGCGCAAACGCCTTCAGGAGCAGATCCCATTTCTTCCACCGCACCACGCTGCTCAATCCGATTAGGCGGACGGGCGGGGAAGCGGCCCAATCGCGCCGGGCAACAAGCGGGATCTCAAAATAGCGGTCGTCGCAACTGTCCGGCACAAACTCCACCCTGCCCGAATGAGGGTCGATCCCGTAATAACGCGCCATGTTCGGCGTAAGCAGGGCGGTCACCATGCCCCCGCGCCTGGCGGCCCATCGATACATGCCACGGCGACAGCCGTAGGTATGGTTTGTGAAAAGGACCGCAGGATGAAGCAACCTCCGCGCCAGCGCTGCCAAAACCAACGCCCCGCGCGAATGCCCATGGAGCACATGAAAGGGCTCGCTTCGAAGGAGGCGACGCAGCTCGGGCAACGCGCGCGCCGCGCCGAGAAACAGCTCCCAATGCGAAGGCGACTCGTCAAGAAAATGGCGGCTGAAACGGCAGTCCAACGACGGCTTGCGCCGCTCTCGATAGCTCGCATGATTCAGGACCACATGCGCGCACCCCGCCGCACGCGTGGCTTCCTGAAGGTTCCTAATCACCGTGAGAATGCCGCCCGTGTCCTCCGTGGCGCCCACTAGATGCAAAATGCGCAGCGGCCGCCGGCCGACTTTCCTCTCTTTGGACGCTTCCCGCTCCATGCGCCCGTCACCCTACCCTTTGCTCCCCTGTCGAACAACCTTGCTCTCTCCGCGGCGCCTCCGGCGAAAACTCTTGCCCCGCCCCGGGGAAAAAGCCAGAATTCGTTCTGTTCGTTCTTGCTAAGAATCCATTATGAAAACGCCAAAGATCAGTCGACGGCGGTTCCTCATCGGAACCGGAATAGGGGCAGCGGCCTTCCAGATCGCTCCGGTCAGCGTGCTGGGCGGGGCGAATCGCCCCGGGCCTAATGAACGCCTGAACATAGCCGGCATCGGCGTCGGCAGCCGAGGCGGTTCGGACATTGCCGCCATGGCCAGAGAAGGCCAGAACATCGTCGCCCTCTGCGATGTGCATGAGAGCTACGCCGGCAAGACGTTCAAACGCTACCCCAAGGCCAAGCGCTTCAAGGATTACCGCGTGATGTTCGACAAGATGGACAAGGAGATCGACGCGGTGGTAATCGGCACGCCCGACCACACTCACGCGGTGATCGCCATGGAAGCGATGCGCCGGCGCAAGCACGTGTATTGCGAGAAGCCGCTGGCGCATTCCATTCACGAAGTTCGCTCTCTCATGGCCGCGGCCCGCGAGTATAAAGTGGTCACCCAGCTTGGCAACCAAGGCCACTCTTCCAACGACATCCGCCGATTCTGCGAGTGGATCTGGGCGGGCGCCATCGGCCAGGTTCGCGTCATCCACGCCGCCTGCGACGCGTTCAAGAACGTCTACTGCCAGCTTCGCAATCTGGACAAGCTCAACAAGCACTACGATGTTCCAAAAGATCTGGATTACAACCTATGGCTCGGCCCCGTTCCTTACAGGCCCTACACGCCTTTCTACCTGCCCTGGAACTGGCGCGGCTGGCTGCCTTTTGGAACCGGATGCATCGGCGACTGGGTGTGTCATGTGATCGACCCCTCCTTCTGGGCTCTTAACCTGGGCGCACCCACCTCCGTGCGGGCCGAAGTCTGGGATTACGACCCCGCCAAACACGGGTTGACTTATCCGCCCGCCGCGCGAATCACCTATCACTTCCCGGATCGGGACGGCCGCGGGCCGATCAAACTGGTCTGGCACGACGGCAACGATCCCATCCCGCGGCCTGAAGGGTTCCCGAAGGACGACAAAATCCCCGGAGTCGGAGCGGTGGTGATCGGCGAAAAAGGCATGATCGTTCACGGATCCCACGGAGCAGGCGGATGCCGCCTGGTTCCCGACGCGCTGATGGACGCTTACTCAGGCAAAAACGCTCCGGCCCGGAAGATTCCGCGCGTGAAAAACCACGCCTGGGATTGGATCGAGGCGATTCGGACAGGACGGCAGGCCGGATCGAACTTCGCCTTCGGCGGGCCGCTTACGGAAATCGCCCTTCTTGGTGCCATCGCCATCCGGTTCCCCGGCCAAACGCTCGAGTGGGACGGCGCGGGAGGAAGGTTCCTCAATTCCAAGGAAGCCAATGCCTACGTCATTCCCACTTTCCGCGAGGGCTGGCGTCTGCTCTGAGCCGAAATGCTTCAATTAGAAGCGGCTTTCGCATAGGCAGTTAACTCGAAGAAGCGGGCTTAGGCGGCATGGGAAACCGCCGGCCCGTTTCTTGTATTGGCGGCTATGGGCCGGCCAAAACAGCGGGGCCGAAGCTGACAGCTCCGGCCCCGTGCGATTTCAACGGCAAACAGGCTCAACAAGCCCTCGCCGGGCTTACGGTTGCCGCAGCCGGAAGAACATCATCTTGCCGGCGCTCGGATCCACCGTGAAGGGGCTGGCCGCCTCGGCCACGTCCGCCCACGGACCGGTCACCTGCTCGGCTTGCTGGAGCACAGCCTCCCCTTCCCACTCGAGGACCACCTGGCCCTCGGCGTTCAGGCTGACGCGGATCTCAGGCGGCGCGGCGGGCACTTCGGTGATCACCACCCCGTAGATGTTGTTGCCAGTGATGCACTCATAGGTCGAGAAGGAGCTTGTGTCGATCTTCTTGCGATAGATCGAGTCGTAACCGTTGATCGTGCCGTCAGCATTCTCGTCAATGCCCACCATGTCCGGCCAATCAGGGTTGCCGAAGGGGTTGGCCCCGGTCTTCACCGGCTCCCAGCCGTCGTTGAGGACCCAATCCATTGTCCCGTCGCCCAAGGCGGGGGGATCTCCCGAGTTGTCGTCGCCCAAGCGATTGTCGATCAGCAGATAAGCCATCACCGGCGGATTGACCGTGATGTCGAGCTGGAAGGGATCGTTGTTCTTGTTGTCGTTGCCGATCATCACGTATTCCCCGCCAACAAGATAGTCCGGAATCGGCGTCTCCGGATCGGCCGAAACCCAAATGTGCGGACGATCCACAAACGCCGGCGCGCCTTCCACGAAGAGCCCCACCGTATACAGATCGTTCGCCTCGCTTCCGAGGCGGGGCTCGTTGGCCACGCCGTTGACGAAGGTCTGGCCGGTCCATTGAGCCACGAGCGTGTCCACCTGTTCGGCGTCGCCTCCCGTCTCGGTCACATTCACAATGAGGTTGGCCGTGATCTCTCCTTCCTTCCAATCCTTCACCGTGGAGAAGGAGAATTCATTAGTCCATGTTGCGCCGTTGCTCTCGGCCCAGATGAACGCCCCGGTGTGGGCATGGAGGCCGTAATCTGCGGAAACCGGCCAGGTTACGGTGGTCACGCCGCCCGCCTGGGAGATGTTCAAACCAGCCGCTTCCTCGCCGTCCACAAGCAGCTTGATCGAGTCCCGATCCACCGTGGTGCTCCCGTCTTCCAAAACCCACTGCATCTGGTCGCCGGCGGACAGAAAGCCCGTCCAGCCGGGCGCGGGCAGCATCTTGCTCAGATGCGCGCGGCCGGCCGCTGTTTTGTACGCCTTCACCGCCCCGCTCTGCGGGCCATTGATCAGCAGATACTCGCCGGTCTGCTGGTTGACGGTGAACCACTCGACGTTGGCCCCGCTGCCGCCTTCCCAATACAGCAGCCGGAACGGATAATACCCGTCCTGGGTGACCACAAAATCGAACAGCGTGTCCGCCGCCCCTCGGCCGCCGTCGAACAAGCCCAGCGTCATCCCGAACACGTCCGGCTGGCCCGGAGCGACGCTGACTCGGAAGCCGTCGTCGCTGTTCACTCCCATCTTGTAGTAGCCTTTGGTCAGGTAAAGGTAAGTCGTGACCTGGATCGTCACGTTGTCCACCCCGTCGCCCACCACCGAGAAGCCGGGCAGCCCGGGCATGAAGTCGTTGGGAATCGGGCCGTCCGCCGGCAGCGCGCTGTTGAAATGGTCCGGACCGTCCTCGGGCGTGTCATCGATGTCCAAGCCCTCCTGCTCCCAGTTCACGTAGTCCACTTCGTCCGTGTCCACAAAGGCCATGTTTTCGTAAGGCTCGCCGGTGAGCGGATCGATATAACCCCGAGCCCATTGTTGTTCCGCGTCCGCCAGGCTATTGCCGCCGCGACTCACGTCCATTTGATAGATCCCCACGTTCATCCCCGGATCGCTCGCGCTGTCCAGGGCCCATTCAGCGGGGATGACAGGGTACTCAGGCACGGTGAACGAAGCGGTCCACTCGTAGCTCTTGCCCTCGGTGTCCTGCGCGCTCACCACAACGGTATGTTCCGACCCGGGCGGGAAAACTTCGCCCTCGGGAAGCGTGTAACCGGCCCTTGTGAAAGTATAGACCTTCGAGGGAGAAACCGTCACAGTCTCCCCGTCGAGCTGGACCTGAAGGGAAGCCTCGTCCAGCGTGGCCATGCCGTAATCGTCAATCGTGGCGGTAAAGCCCACGGCCCAGGCTGAGACCGTCACCAGCTCAGGGCCTTCAGGAGCGGGCGCGACCACGATGCCGTACATGTTCCGCCCGCCGCCATCGTTCTGCTCGTAAGTAGAAAAGACGGAGCCGCCCGGAACGAACGTGCGGTAGACGCTGTACTGCTGATTGATATCGCCATTGCGGCCTTCGTCGATGCCGATCTCGTCCGGCTGGTCCGGGTTGTGCATCCGATTCCAGCCGGTGAGCATGGGAACCCATGTGGCGGGGTCCACCCACTCCATCACCCCCGTGCCGGGTCCGATCGTGGGCGGATTGGCCCCGTCGCCATCGCCGCACCGGTTGTCGATAAGCAGATAAACCAGACAATCCTCAGAGACCGTCACATCCAATTGGAACGGATCATTGTTTTTGTTGTCATTCCCGATCATGATGTACTCGTTGCCCAGGAGATAATCGGGGATCGGCAGATCCGGCGCGGCTCCGGTGTAGGCGTGACTCCGGTCCACCATGGCGGGCGCCAGGTCTTCAAAGAGGCCCACTGTGTAAGGGTCTTCCGCGGCTGTGCCGGGGATGGGCTCGTTAGCCTTCCCGCTGACAAAGGTGACGCCGGTCCACTTCGCCGTGACCGTGTCGGTGTCTTCGTTGTCGCCTCCGGTTTCCACCACGTCGGTGATGATGGGAATCGCTTGGAGCGATAGGAGCGAGGCGCAGCTCAAAGCCGCAGCCCACGCGACCAGCTTGGGCAGTCTCGTTTGTTTTAGCGTTTTCATGGCACTCCTCCGATCTGCGTTTCCCAGCGCCTGACCGCGCGCGACGCCCCGGTTTCCCGGGCTTTTCCTCGACGTGGTTCCAAGCGCTGTTGGAGTGGAATTAGCACACCGCCGGAAAGGAGTCAACGCTAAACCGAGCGCAAAACACCGGCGCGCCTGGATCAAGACAACGG
>JAGHDA010000452.1 GCA_021160185.1 Verrucomicrobiota bacterium | reverse complement strand
GTGGTATGGCGCCTTGGTGAGCAGCAACGAGTTGGTTGCCGCCACGTCGCGCGCCGTATTTCGAGCCCGGCTCAAACCGCCGGCTGCGCTCTGGGAGCGGGCCCGCGGCATGGGAGGCCCGCTTGCGTTGCGAGGAGACCGACGGTGGTTGGCGGTGAGCGAGACCAACCGCGTGGTAGCGCTGGATGTCGAGACCGGCGAGACGGCGCGTGAATTGCAGCCAGTGGATCAGGCGCCCCTATGGCTGGCGTTCTCGCCCGATGGAACCCGTTTGGCGGGCGCGGATCGGGATTTGCCGATCTCGGTGTGGCGACTGGAAGACGGCGCGCTGGAATTCACCTTGCGCGGCCTCGCCAACGCCGTGACTGGCCTGGCGATTTCCCCGGACGGCCGCTTCCTGGCGGCGTCCCATACCCGCGGCATCAGCCTTTGGGATTTGGAGTCGCGACAAGGTCCGGAGGAGCTGACCGCGCTGCCTTCGATCGTGCGCTCGCTGGACGTCTCGACCAACGGGTTGGTCGCGGCGGGCGTCGGATCGGGGCACGTCGCGGTTTTCGACGCGGCCACAGGGCGACGGCTTGCGACATGGCAGGCCGGCTTTACCGGTCGCCCGCTGGCCTTGGCGCCTTCCGGCGAATGGGCGGCGATTGGGGGCGGCGACAACACGCTGAGCATCTATCGGCTGCCCGGTCCGACTCTCGATCGCAACGTGCCACTGCCAAGCCGCGCCGATCAACTGGAATTGTCCGCAGCCGGTGATCGGTTGGCCGTGTGCCCGTGGGAGGGCGGACCATTCATCCTGCGCACGATGGATTGGACGGTCGAACGAAACTTCGCGCTGCCCGCAAATGATTGGCTGTGGGCCATGCGCCTGTCGCCCGATGGGCGGCGTTTGGCTGCCGTGACTTCCGACCGCATAGTGCGGGTGTGGGATGTGGACACAGGTGCCGTGGCGGGGACTCTCGGAGCGGAGCATGCCGGTCAAATGGAATGGCACGACGCAGGCACGCAGCTATGGTTGCTAACCTCGGCCGGGCGTGTCACCAGGTGGAACATCAGCACCGGCGAGATCGAATATGACCGAACGCTGGCGTTGGGCGGCGCCGACATCGTCCGCGCGTTGTGGCTCCCGGACCGCTCAGGAGTGCTGCTTTCGCTGGCCGACGCGGGGTTGGAACTGTGGCGGTTGGATCGCGTTGAGCGCGTGATCCGCTTCGACGAGGAAGTTGGGAGGAGCTGCCTCGCGATGGCCCTCACACCGGATGGGCACCGCCTTTTGCTGGGCCGCTACGACGGCACGTTGGCCGCGGCGGGCCTGCCGTTTTTCCTGGATGCTCGGGCGAACGGGCCGGGACAAATCGTGGTGAGGGCTCATGGTCCGAAGGGATCGGTGCGTTGGGAAAGCCGCACAGCAGGCGGCGAGTGGGAGCCGATCGCCGACGCGAGCGGCGGAACGCTGACCCTTTCGACCAGAGACGCGCGCCGCTGGGTGCGCGCCGTTCTATCGCCGTAGCCGCTCCATACCAGACCGGCGGAATCGCCGCGACCAACGCCTCGGCCTTGCCATGCCCGGCTTATGCGGTAGACTCGCGGCATGAAGTCGTGCCGTTTTGTCACCGGTCAAACCCTGGCTCTGACCGCGCTGTCCGTTGGCCTGATCGCCGGGGCGGCGGCCCCCGCCGCTGCTCCCGCGAAGTCGCCATCCGCCCCCGCCTTCATCCAAGGCATCCACACCTCCGCGCCGGGCAAGCGCGAGCTGCCGTTGGCGCTGCAGTTCGTGCACGAATGCCTGGCCAAGGAAGGCGTAAACGCCTGGGTGGTCGAGTTCAACACGCGCTTCGATTTTCAGTCGCGCCCCGAGTTCGCTGATCCCAAGGCGCTGAACCGAAACGACGTCCGCCGGCTGCTGGCGGCTTGTCGGGAACACGGCATCGAGCTGATCCCGATGATCAATTGCCTGGGCCATCAGTCGTGGGGCAAGCGCAACGGCCGGCTCCTGGAGAAGCATCCGGAGTTCGACGAAACCCCCGGCAAGTTCCCGGGCAACGAGGGCATCTACTGCCGGAGCTGGTGCCCGCGCCATCCCCGGGTGCACGAGGTGGTCTTCGCCCTGATGAATGAGTTGATCGCGGCTTGCGAGGCGCGATCCTTCCACGTCGGCATGGACGAGGTGTTCATCCTGGCCGACCCGGATTGCCCGCGCTGCAAAGGGATGGCCCCGGCGGCGTTGTTCGCGGAAGAAGTGCATCGGTTGCACGATCACCTCCAGGGGCGCGGCTGCCGGATGTGGATGTGGGGCGACCGCTTCCTGGACGGCGAGAAGACCGGCCTGGGCAAATGGGAAGCCAGCCTGAACCACACCTGGCCGGCCATCGACGCCGCGCCGCGCGATCTGGTCATCTGCGATTGGCACTACAACCGCGCCCCGGACACCCCGCGCTTCTTCGCCGAGCGCGGCTTCCACGTCGTGGCCTCGCCCTGGCGCAAGCCGTCGGTGGCCCTGGCCCAGCTCAAAATCATGCGCGAGTTGGCCGAAAACCCAGCCTTCCGCGACCGCACGCTGGGCATGCTGCAAACCACCTGGTGCGGCATGGTGCCATTCTTCCGCGCCTGGCAGGCGTGGGAGTCGGGCAAACCGGCTGGGAAAGGCGCTGCCGCTGAAAGCGCCCGCTGTTTCCGGGAATTGTTCCAAGCGTTGCGGAAGAAGCCGGTCCGGCGCAAACCAGCGGCGAAACCGGCCGATTGACCGGGGGCGGGAAGCCTTCCTGAACACACGGAGTGAAGCGCGCAAAAGACCCGCCGGCAGGGCCATGCCTGCTGCCCCGTAGACCTCAGTCTCATCTCGTTGTGTGCGGAGACGGATGGAATCTCTGAAAAATTCCTTTTTCT
>JAGHDA010000109.1 GCA_021160185.1 Verrucomicrobiota bacterium | reverse complement strand
TTTCGGTGGTCACCTTCATGGCCATCACGTTTCTGGCCGTAAGCCGGCGGCAGCGCGCGGCGGTGACGGTGTCCGAGGACCAGGCGACCGCCCGGTTGATGGCGGACCAGGCGATAGCGCGCGCCCAGGCGGAGATCCTTTCCCGGGCGATGGCCGCGACGAATCTGCTCGCTTATGACATGCTCGTTTCCACCAACCTCACCAACCCGGAAGGGTTTGACCCAAGCCAGCCTCTCGATCAATTCAATCCCTTCAACGTCAACTACGATCGGGTTCAAGGGTCGGGCGCGCCCCTCTCCGAGCAGCAGCGGCTGCGGGTGATCGCCAACCTGATGGTGGATCCCAGAGCGCCGGTCTTTGTGCAGACCAACGCCGATCCGCGCGCGCCGCTGGATTTCCGGTTTTTCATCGACCTGAACCGGAACGGCCGGTTCGAGACCAACGGTTGGCTGCCGGTGTTGGACGCGGCTGAACGGCCGATTTTCGTGACCGAGACCAACGGGCTGCAGACGGTTCTGAGCAACTTCTTCGTGGGCGACCCGGAATGGATCGGCGTGTTGGACGAGCCGGGCCGGCCGCATTCAAGCTCGAACCGGTTCGTGGGCCGATACGCCTATCTGGTCCTGCCCGCCGGCAAGAGCCTTGATTTGAATTTCATCCACAACAACGCCCGCCGCCACGGGCTGGGCGGCATCGGCTACTACCGCAACCAGGGCGTCGGCTCGTGGGAGCTGAATCTAGCCGCCTTTTTCCGGGACCTGAACACCAACGCATGGACCGCTTATGATTACCGCGGACTCAACGCCGCGCCGATCACCGACTCGTTCCTGGACGCGTACGGCTTTTTGAACTTCCGCTACGGGGGCAGCTACAGCTCGTTGGCGTCAGCGGCCGATCTGTTCGGAACGCGCGGCCTTAGGGTGTTCCGAAGCGACAGAATCGACGCCTACACCGACGGTCCGGCTTTCCGCCTTGATCCCTTGACCGCGGACAACGACTTGCCCAACAGACCCTGGCCGGGAAGCGACAATCCCTTTCACTACTGGGAGTTGAACGATTTGTTCCGGACCAACAGGGCGCCTCTTGCGTGGCTCGCCCGTTTCACCAACGCGCAGCAGCGGCTCGATTCCTACGACCGCTACACCTTTTATCGGATGCTGGCCCAGATAGGAACGGACTCGACGCCTGTTGCTTCGCGGAAGGTCAACATCAACTTTGACAACCGTCCTCCAAAAGGAACCACCAACCTGGCGGAGTGGACCCCGGTTAATTTCTTCCTTACGACGGCCGAGCGCCTCTTCGAGGCCGCGCGGGTCACCAACTGGGTGCAGAACGCCTCCGGAGAGGCTGTGTTGACTTACCTGATCGGCGACACCGTGGTGCGCTCAAACTTCTCGGTCACGAATATCATGCTATGGCCCACCAACGAGTACACCCCGACCATCCATCGCCTGCTCCAGGTGGCGGTCAATCTCTACGATGCGACGACCAATCGCGCGCTGACGCCTTATCCCTACTTGCCCACTGTGCTGAAGCCAATGTTTCGGGTGGAAGGGACAAACCTCTTTGTGGCGGGCTACCGGGAGGTGACCAACGCGGCTTTCCTGGATCGGATGGTGATCCGAGACGTGCGGGTTCCGAGCGATCGAGCGGCCCTGGCGGCTGAGCCGGACGGTGTGGTGTACGACGTGCCTTTCCTGATCGGAGCGAAGAAGGGGTTCCCCAACTTCAACGAGTTTTCGATGATCAACGTGGCGCAGGTCAGCCGCAAGGTCGAGGTTGTGAAGCGGACCGAGGCGGATCGGCGGCCGGTGATGACCAATCTCGTCTACCTGCTGAGCGTTTCGAACCAGTTCGGCATCGAGTTTTGGAATTCCTACACCAACGCCTACCCGCGCCCGTTGCGCCTGCGCACGGCCGGCGATGTGCGGCTCATCCTGACCAACAACGTCCAGCCCGGGACGCCGGGGATTATCCTCCAGGCGAGGCGGATTCCCTATCATCGCGATGAGACGATTCCGCGTTGGAACGGGCGGCAATTTCGGCTGCCGGTTTTCACCAACATCGTCTTCGTGCCGGAGTCCACGTTTGTTCCTTATCCGCCGCAGCTTGTTCCCGGAGACACCAATTTGGTCTACACGCGCGGGTTAGGCTTCTACGTGCCTGAGTGGGGACTTGTGATCAGCAACCGTTTCTATTGTGCGTTGGTTGACGAGACCACAGGGCGGTTAGTGGATTTCGTCGCCTTCGGCAACATGCACACCGGGATCAACATCACCCGCGCGTTGGCCGGCCGAGCCGCCCAGTCCGGCGCGGGCGTTCAGGCCGGAGGCAACGTGTTGGATCGGCTCTGGTCCACCAACCGCATCGGCGGCTCCTCCACGTTCTGGCCCACCGAGGGCGTGTTGGAGCAGATGGAAATTTCGTTGGGCGACATTCCCGTCAGCGACCGCATATGGCGCAGTTACAACCGGGCCTCCGGCCCCGGCTCCCGGGACAAGCAGAAGGCGATCGACCTGTTTCGCGAGTTCTGCGGCTTGACCCCCCTGGTCTACAACACCCCGCGGTTGCGAAGCCGGCTCCGAGCC
>JAGHDA010000027.1 GCA_021160185.1 Verrucomicrobiota bacterium | reverse complement strand
GTGAAAACCGGCGCGAGTCTCCAAAAACGCTCGAAACTACCGCGCCCGCGCCGAATCCGCTTGCCGGGACGAGAAGCCCTGACAAACTGAAGATCCCATGGGCCATTCCGATTTGCATCATGGTCGCGGGCACAATCACGGAGCGGGGAATCACAACCGGGCCTTTGCTCTCGGCGTCGCCCTCAACACGATCTATGTCGGGTTCGAAGCCGCGACGGGGCTGATCGTCGGCTCGCTTGCCCTGCTGGCTGACGCGGGGCATAACGCCAGCGACGTTTTGAGCCTCTTGCTTGCCTGGGGGGCGGCCCGACTTGGGAAAACGGCTCCAACCCTTCGCCGGACTTACGGCTTGCGGCGCATAACCATCCTCGCCTCGCTGGCCAACGCCGTCTTACTCCTGATCGTCGTCGGCGCAATCGGCTGGGAAGCCGTCGGCCGCCTTGCCTCGCCGAGGTCCGTGCCCGGCGGCGCGTTGATCTGGGTGGCCGGTCTAGGGGTGCTTATCAATGCTGCCACGGCCTTGATGTTCCTGAAAGGCAGACATCGCGACCTGAATATCAAAGGGGCCTTCCTCCACATGGCCGCCGACGCCGCCGTTTCCCTGGGCGTGGTGATAGCCGGCGTGTTGATCAAGCTCACCGGCCAGCTGTGGATCGACCCGGCTCTGAGCCTTCTCATCGTCCTGGTCATCGCCGCGGGCACGTGGGGATTGCTGCGGGACTCTTTCAACCTGGCCGTGGACGCTGTGCCGTCCGGGATCGATCCGAGGGCCGTGGAGAACTACCTGGCTTCCCTGCCCGGCGTTCGCGAAGTCCACGACCTCCATGTCTGGGCCATGAGCACCACTGAGGTCGCTTTGACGGCGCACTTGGTCAAACCGGACGGGAAACTGGACGACGCTCTTCTTGAAAAAGCCGCGGCGGAGCTTCGCCGGCGCTTCGGCGTTCATCACGCCGTCCTCCAATTCGAGCAGGGCCGGGAGGCATGCCTCCAAGCCGCCTGCGGCGCTTCTTGAAGCGCAGTTTGCGCAAGGCGCGGCGCGCAAGCCTGGTCGAGAAGCGGACATGGAATCCGCCTCCTTGCGTCGTCGGCTTGAGGCGGCCGAGCCTCGGCTGCGCTTCCTCGGTCCGGGGGTTGTTCTTCTTTCTGCTCCGGCGGGATGCGTGGATGCATTGCGCGTTGGCCGGCAGGCGTCCGGTTTTATCGCCATGTTGGCATTCGCATTGTCCGCAGTGATAGGTTCGGTTGCGGCGGTTGGATTTGTTGTCGGCCTGATTTGCATGATCACTTATCGCCTGCCGGTTTATTATCTGTCATGACAAGAGCCGGAGAGGATGGCGAGGCTTGGCGGCTTTTCGCCCGTGCGCTTCGTGTTTGATCGTCCGGACGTCAAGGCGCAGAAGAGGCGCGGATGAGAGCGGCCGGCTTACGACGCCGCCGGCGAGTTTTCCAATTTCTGGAGCCGATGGGGGGCGCTCCGCCGCCTCGATCCATCGCCGGGGGAATCCCGCTTTCCTTTTGACGGCCGTCTCCAACCCTGCGTTAGTTATCATTAGTTTCGGAAGTTCAGCCAGCCGCTGTTTCTCCCGCCTAGGGGGGCATGGCGGGAGGCGAACTTGGCGTTAGGCGGGATGGGGGCGTTCCTACGTGAAGCGAGATTGGCGAGTTGCGTTGCTGGTGTTGAGCGGGCTGGCGCCGTTGCTCGGTTTGTTGCGCCGCCCGCCGGACCCCATGCTCCTGATCTACACGGCGTTCGCGGGCGCTTGTTTGTTCCGGCGACGCCTGACGGCGCTGGTTGAGCGCTTGCCCGGTCCGGTTGCGCTGCATTTGCTCGCTTTGTTTCTGTGTGCCGGCGCGCTGACCGAAACGCTCGCTTGGGCCAACAACTACTTGAGAGCCGCGGAGGAACCTGCGCTTTTTCATCCCCAGCTCTTCGCCGACCTGATTGTCGGCGTCGGTTTTTATGGGGGGTGGGCTGCGGCGTGGTGGATTGCGTTGCGGCGGTTCCGTTTCAAGCTTTGGGAGGCGTTTGTGATCGCCGGGCTGCAAGGCGTCTTCCTTGAACAATCGGGCGCGGTGTTCCTGAGGATGGTTCACGCGTGGGCCGCCAATCCGCTGCTCTCTTTGGCTCTCGGCCTCTACGTGTTTGCGGTGCATGGCTCGGCGGTCGGGCTGGCGGCGGCGCCGCTCATTGATCGGTTCGCCGCGCCGGAGAAGTCGCGCTCCTGGCTGCGCTTTCCGGCGGTCGTCGCGTTGATGGTCGGCCTGGCTTTCGCCGGCACCTTGGTGGCGCAGGCGGCGGCGTCGCTGCTTGGCGGACTCCCGCCGAAACGATCCATTGTGGAGCATCCGTTTTGGTGACGCGGCGGCGCCGGGTAGAATCTGCGCAATCGCCTACCACCAGAAAGCGGGGGAGCCGACCGTGCGGACGAGCATCTTGTCGAACTTCCGCCACTGCACATGGCCGTCGAGGAAGAGAAGATTCCCTCCCGTCGGAAGATTGCCGGCCAGGTGAGAAGTCCGGTGCAGGCCGCCGGTCCAGCCTCCCTTGATGTCCCGATAGCGGTTCTGTGTGCGGTCGGCCATGTTCTGACCTACCGAGAGCGTGGCGTCGGCCACGATTACCCGTTCGGTGGGAGAGGGATTGACGATCGCTCCGCTAGGCAGACGCCACGGCGCAGGATTCATCGACTCGGTGATGTTGGTGATGACGACCCGCCCGGAACCCTTGAAGGCTACGGCGTAACCGGCGACGCGGTAGCCGGTTGCGTTTTCAGAGGCGAGTTCGTTGGTCTCGCCCGTGGTAAAGGCCCATAGCTCGGGGTTGTCCTGGAGAGAGCAGGCGGGGCAGTAGAGGATATGCCGCGTTCCGCCGTTGCGGACGATGGCGTTGGCCGCCTTGGCCGGAATGTCCCACGGCCACACCGCGCCGGTGCAATCCGGAAATTTCCCGTTGTTGTCGTCCGCGTACATGAACAGAGCGAGGCCGAGCTGGTGGAGGTTGCTGGCGCACTTGACCTGGAGCGCTTTGGCTTTTGCCTTGGCGATGGCGGGCAAAAGCATCGAGGCGAGGATGGCGATGATCGCGATGACAACCAGCAGCTCGATCAACGTGAACGCGCCGGGCCTGCGGCCTCGGCTGATTGAGCGGGCAGTTGAGAAGAGCGCTTTCATGGCGGGAAATTGGTTAATTGTTTTTCTTAACAAACTCGTTTGGCGAAAAAGGAAGGGGCGCGGTCCGGCGACAAAGCCGAGCCGCGCCCTTGTTTGTAGGTTAGTCGTTTTTCCGCAGGCGGTAGAAGCGGGCCGTGTCTGTGGGGACGATGCGGACGGCGAGTTGGTCGCCTTCCTGTTCCGGCGCGGCCGCCACGGGCGTCCACTCCGCCTCGGGGCCCACCGAGCCGGAGGAGACCAGCTCGTAGCCGGCGGCCGAGGCGGGCCAGCTCAGCCGGACCATGCTTCCTTCCAGGGCGGCCTGGAGCGTCGGGGGCGGGCCGCCTTCGCCGGGCAGGCGGTCCGGGCCCGCCGCGTAGGCGGCGGCTGCGTCCGCGTCCGTCATGGCGCCGTTCCAGATCCGGAATTCATCGTACTCGCCGTTGAAGTAGGGGTCGAAGAACTGGGAGCGGCCCAGCCAGTTGTTCACATCCTGGATGGAGGACAGCGGGATTGAGAGGGGCGCGGCGGCGACGCGCTCTCCGTTGATGTAGAGCCGGCAGAGGCCGGCTGTGTAATCGTAGCTCACGATCGCCTGGGTCGGCTCGTCCACCGGGAAGAGGCTTGGACCGTCGGTGATCTGTTCCGCCGGCGCGCCAGGGCCTTCGGCGGTGACGCCGAATCGAACCGTGGAGGCGCCGCCGCGCGGCGTGAGGAAGAGGTAAGTCGTCCCGGTTCCCTGGCCGTCTTCGCCTGCCGAGCTATTGCCGAAATCGAAGATCCGCTGCCACCAGGACCCCGCCGGTCCGCGCCATGTGACCCAGGCTTCGAAGGTAGCGTTGGTGAGGACGGAGATAATGCCGTTGGGCAGGTCCACGTAGCAGCCGTCCGTTCCGTCGAGGATCAACTTGCCGTCGCCGGTGAACTGGGCGGAGCCGAAGAG
>JAGHDA010000312.1 GCA_021160185.1 Verrucomicrobiota bacterium | reverse complement strand
GGTTCAGATGGCGGACGGCTTGCGCCCCTTCCGGACCGGCCAGGGCGATCCAAACCGTGCCCACCGGCTTCTCCGGCGTTCCGCCGCCGGGCCCCGCGACGCCGGTGACGCCGAGGGCGTAGTCCGCTCCGAATCGCTCACGCGCGCCGCGGGCCATGGCCAACGCCACCGGCTCGCTTACCGCTCCGTGACGCTCCAGAGCCTCGGCTGGAACGCCCAAGAAACGGCGCTTGGCCTCGTTGCTGTAGGCCACAACCCCGCCCAGGAACGCCGCCGAAACGCCGGGAACGTTGGTGATGCGATGCGCCAGCAACCCCCCGGTGCACGATTCAGCCGCGGCCAGCGTGCGCCCCTGCCGGATGAGGAGCCGCGCCGTCGCTTGCTCCAGGGTCTCATCGCCCTCGCCGTAGACGCGTTCGCCCAGGATCCGCCGCGCGCGCGCGGCGGCTTCCTCGACCAGCCGCTCCGCCTCCGGGCCGGCCGCCGCAAGATGCAGGTCGGTCTCGCCGGGCCGGGCGCAATACCCGACTTCGAGCCCTCTCCGCTCCAGCTCTTCCAGCGCGCCTGCGAGCCGTTGTTCCAGAACCGACTCGGGCACGTCCATGGTCCGCAGCCTGCGCCATGCGGTCCGGGACTGGGCCGGAACCAGCCGGAGCAGCCGCGGCAGGACTTCCGTCTCGAACATCGGCCGCAGTTCCCGAGGCGGCCCCGGCAGCAGAACCAGCGTCCGCTCGCCCGCGCCTTTCCAGTCGGGAATCTCGATCCATAACCCCGGCGCGGCGCCCTGCCGGTTGACCAGCGCCTCCGCCCCTTCGGGAACGCGCGCCTGGACCAACGCCTGAGGGGGAACCTCGCGTCCGCGCGCGCGATACCAGGCGCGGATCCGCTCGCGGATCTCCGGGGCTTCCGTCAGCTTCCGGCCGAGCAAGGCCGCCACGGCTTCGCGCGTTCGATCGTCCGCCGTGGGCCCCAGGCCCCCGGTGACGATTGCCAGCCGCGCTCGTTCCAGCGCCTCCGCTACCGCCTCCGCCACCGCGCCGGGCTCATCCTCCACGCATGTCTGGCGGCGCGCGGGCAGGCCCGCCCGCGCCAGCCGCTCTCCCAGCCACAGCAGGTGCGTGTTGGCGGTCGCGCCCCGAAGCAACTCGGTCCCGATATTGATCAGCTCCACCCTCACGGCGCGGAAAGTTTCCTCGCTTCCCTTCCGTTCTGCAAGGTGAAGGCGTCAGGCGAGGAGGGGCTGCCGTCCGGTCGCTTTCCGGCCGCCGTCCGAAGCGGATGGAGCGCGTCCGGCTCTTCTTTCCGCCGGTTAGGTTCCGCTCCGGGCCGGCCTGCGGGAAGCCGCGGTTTCAGCTTGGGAAGTTTGCCTGCGCCGGGGCGCGCGCCGTTTCATCAGGCCCAGGTCGTTGGCGCGCACTTCGCGCAGCTTGGCGGCCATTCTCTTTTTAAAGGATTCGACCAGCGGCGCGCACTCCGGTTTGCCGGCAAGATTCGTGAATTGCTTCGGATCCCGCTCCATGTCGTAGAGTTCGATCCCCCTTGAAGCGTCTTCGCCGTATTGGATGTAAGCCCATTTTTTCGTGCGCAGGAGGAAGCCGCGTTGCATCGGGGAAACGGCGAAGGCGGCCTCGCGCGCTTCGCGGGTCGGATCGTCCAGCAGCGCGGAAATGTCCTTGCCCTGGAGGCGCTTCGGCGCGTCGAACCCGCAGAGCGCGGCGGTGGTGGGGAAGAGGTCGAGCAACTCGACGAGCGAGTCGCAGACGCCCGGTTTTTTCCCCGGCACGCTGATGATGAGCGGGACCTTGGCGGATTCCTCGTGGAGGCTGACCTTTTCCCAGAACCCGTGCTCGTTGAGGTGGTACCCATGGTCGGAAGTGAAGATGACGATTGTTTCGTCGGCGAGGCCCGCTTTCTCGAGGGCGTCGAGCACTTTGCCGACTTGGGCGTCCATGTAGCGCACCGCGGCGTAGTATCCGCCGAGGGCCTTCTTCCGGCGGCGGACGTCGAGCTGCATGTTTTTGTCGGTCTTGTAGTTAATGCCGGCCTTCGGGATGTCGTCCCAGTCGCCCGGAACTTGTTCGGGCAGTTGCAGCTTCGAGTACGGCTTGAAGGGCTCGAAATAATTCGCCGGAGCCACGAAGGGCACGTGGGGGCGCACGAAGCCCACTCCGAGCCAGAACCGTTCGCCTTTGTGTTTTTCGATCAGCTCGCACGCCTTGGCGGCGGTTTTGCCGTCGGCGTGAACCAGATCGCCGCCGAGCGCCTCGACGACCACCAGCGTGTTGCCGCCCATCACCGGTTTCTTGCCGTCCAGGTTGCGCTCGAGCGTCTCGCCCTCGCCCGGCGCCTTCCATTCCGGCCCCTTGCTGTTGAACCGCTCCGTCCAACAGCGCGGGTCGTCGGCGCCGTGGCTGCCCCGTTCGATGTCGCCGGGCACGCCCATGTGGAAAATCTTGCTGACTCGGGCGGTGTAATAGCCTGCGTTTTTGAACAACTCCGGCCACATGGCGCGGTCGCCGATCCGAGGCCGCGGATTCCTATAGCCCAGCTCGCCGGTGGCGTGCGGGTAGTAGCCGGACATGAACGAGGCCCGCGACGGCCCGCAGTAGGTCCCTTGGCAGTAGGCGCGTGTGAAGAGCATTCCCCGCGCCGCCAGACGATCAATGTTCGGCGTTCGACAAACCTTGTTGCCGTAGCACGAAAGCGCCGTGGTTGTCAGGTCGTCCGATATGATGAACAACACGTTGTAGGGAGGCGTCGACCCCTTTGCGCGAGGAGCGGCTCGCGCCGCCGTCGGCAGCGCCGCCGCCAAGATCAGGAAAATCGCCGTGCGTTTCACGGGAAGAATCATGCATGGGCGTCGGCCGCCCGCCAAACCAAAACCTTTCCGGCAACGTTGGGGCGGCGACGCCGACCCGGAAAAGCGCGCCGCAATCCGCGCGCCTTCCATTCGCGGCGAGCTCCGCCGGCGGCCCCGCGACCTGGGCGGCTTCAAGTTGCTTGCCTTTATGCCGGTCCGCGGCCGGGAGCCCTGATCTTCGGCGGTTCCAGAGGCTCAATCCGCGGAGCAGAGGAGATGTCAACTGGGACTGGGACGAGGGGAAACAGACGCCGACATCATTCTTGCCTGTGCGGACACGTTCTCGGAGAATGCAATCAAGCAAAAATACATGAGTGAGAAACCGCTTACGCTTATCCAGCTTGTCTCCGAGCAGACCGTGCAGAATCTCCTCCCGGTTCTGCGATTGCGCCCGGACCGCCTTGTTCACCTGGCTGCCCCGCGCACTGTCAATCGTTCCAACCTCATCGCTGAGGCCGCCCGCCAATCCAATCGCCCCGTCGAGTTGGAAACCGTCACCCTCTCCGCCATGCCCGGCATGCAGGAAACCATGCAGGCCACGTTGCGGGCTATCGAAGACGCCGCCCAACGTGACACTGCCTGCCTCGTCAACTTCACCGGCGGAACCAAGCTCATGAGCATCGGCGCCTACGTCGCCGCGCTCAAATACAAGACCCCCTCCCTCTACGTGGACACCCAGGACGCGGTTTTCGTGGACGGCCGGACCGGCGAAGGGCTGGACGCTTTACTCGATGGCGACTGGAGCTTCACACCCATCCAACGGCGGATCACTGTCAATGCCATCGCCGTCGCCAACGGTTGCGCCCGCGTCACTGACGGGCGCGACTGGCGTCCTTGGCTGCCGCTGGCCAACCATTTATATCAGAACCCGGCGGACGAAGACCGATGCCACGAAGTGATCAATGGCCCTCGCAACCAACCTCCCGTCTTGGGCTTCCCCCGGCGAGCCGCCGAATGGCTCGCAGCGCTGGACACGGATATCCCTCTGCCTCCCGCCGTGGCGGAGCTTGCCGTCCAATCAGGCCGCTTCCGCCCCGGGACTGCCCCCAACACCGTTCGCCTGCCCGACGCGACCCGCGACAAACTTGCGGCGCTTTCCCGGCTTGATGGCGCCGAAAAGGTTCCCGCCTTTACCCGGCGGCTGTTCACCGCTGTCGCCCCGCTCCAGGACGCCCTTAACTTCCTCGGCGGCGCCTGGTGGGAAGTCATCGTGGCCGAGCGCATGAAACAATGCGGTCGTTTCCGCGACATCCGTTGGTCCGCCAAAGTAGGAAAGCGAGAGAGCGAGCTGGAGGAAGACGTCCTGGCGATAGAGGGGGTTCAGATCGTGTATGTTTCATGCAAGCGGGGAGGGGAGCGTTCCCGCTTTTTGCCGTTGCTTGAAGAGATTCAAGCTCGGGCTCGTTCTTTGGGAGGCGTTTACAATCGCCGGTTTTTAGCCGTCTACAAGCCGCCGTCCGCCCGCGTTCTTTCGAGCCTAAAACGCCGCGCCGACGAGTTGGGTGTCAAGATATTGTTCCCCGAGGATCTTGAACGTCTTGAGTCGTTTGATTGATCCCTCCGCCTGCTTTCCGTCGCGCCCTTGACATTGAAATGTTCGATGGCCGACCCGGCTTTGTTGACACGACAGTTCATGCGTTTCGGTGAAGAGCGGCTTCGGCGGCTGCCATGAGCCGCGACCTTCGACGTCGGCGGACGTTCGGCAAGTTGTGAGCCCCGCCGCCGAGCGTAAGATGCGCCTACGATTCGACAGCCTGAAGCAGGGGCAGTGTCCAGGAGACAAAATTAATCGTGACACGCTTTGAACAATATGGAAATATAACTCCCGACCAAGGGAATCGACAGCCATGATCAATTGGAAAAACAAGCTTCTTGCATTCCTGCACGATCCGCCGCACAAGCCTTTCCGCATCGCCGGCCATGAAGACGCCCGCGCCTCGGCCCTGATCGCCTGCGGGCTGACGGTCGAGGAGATGCGGGAGTGGCAAAAACAGCCGGACTGGGTCGCCGCCGCCGCTGATCGCCTGATCTTCCCTGACCCGGCAGCCTCGGGCGTTCGTACCGACTGGAGAGATGACGACCTGGCGTTCATCCATCCCTTGGCCGGCGCCCGCCTGAATCCTAAATTCCTGCCGCGTTCCTCCGTAGTAGGAGAGGCTTGGGTCAACCAGACTGTGACAGGCCTCGCGGACGCCGCCCAGTCGCCCGAGATAAACTTCATCCGCCTGTGGCGCCTGTGGCGGGATCATGCCGCCGCCATGCCGCGGCGGGAGGCGCTGGCCTATCTGGTGGCGGATACGCGCATTCCCGATCACACCCTGTGGCAGCACGCTTCCATCGTCAGCGCCCTGGAAACGTGCGCCGTCGGGAGCCGGAAGGACCGGCGCCTGGACGCCGCGTTTCTCCTGTTCCAGATCGGCCCCGTCCAGGACTTCATCGCCCAGGCCCGCAAGACCCAGGACCTGTGGTCCGGCAGTTACCTGCTTAGCTTCCTCATCGCGCAGGGTATGCTGGCCATCGCGGACCAAGTCGGCCCGGACGCCATCGTTTACCCGCTGCTGCGCGGCATCCCGCTGGCCGACTGGCACTGGAAGGCGAAAGACACGCTCCGGGATGGCGACGCCCTGCACGTTCATCCCAATGAACTGCTCATTCCCAGTCTGCCCAATCGCTTCCTGGCCGTCGTGCCGGCTGCGTGCGCGGATGAATTGGCCCGGCTGGCCGCAGAGAAAATCCGGAACCAGTGGAACAACATCGCTGAAGCCGTTCGCGCATGGCTTGACCGGCAACTGCGCGCCGAATGTGACAGCT
>JAGHDA010000023.1 GCA_021160185.1 Verrucomicrobiota bacterium | reverse complement strand
CCGCGCGGCTTGAACTGCGGGCCATCGAGCGGGCTCTTCGTGAGAAGCGGCGGCGTCTGGCCGCGCCTGAGACATCTGGGGAAGAGCGGTTGGAGATCCTCGCCCAGACTCAAAACCTGCTGAAGCGCCGCGCCGAACTCGTCGGCTCGGGAGGCAAACGGACTGAGCTCGAATAATGGCGGCGGGCGCCGCCGGGCCTACGCCGCGCCCTCCACCACGCGGCAAATCCACGATTCCAACCGCTTGCCCATCCGCGCCGCGTAGCCGGAGGCCAGGCTCCTACGGAAATCCTCCGCCTCTTCTGCGCGCGCCAGATTGATCGTGGCGCCGCCGAAGCCGCCGCCCGTCAACCTGGCGCCCAGGCAGGCCGGGTGCTCCTTGGCCAACTCCACCAGACAGTCAAGCTCGGGACAACTGTTGCGGAAGTTGTGTCGGGAGCTTTCGTGGCTTTGGCACAGAAGCTCGCCGAAGGCTTGCCGGTCCCCTCGGCGCAACAAGTCCGCCCCCCGCGCCACGCGTTCGATTTCTCCCACCACGTGCAGGGCGCAGCGGTAATCGAACTCTTCAAGTCGATCCCTCGCTTGCTCCAGCTCTTCCAGCGTCACATGACGCAAGGAGGGAACCCCCAACGCCTTGGCCGCGCGTTCGCAGCGCGCCCGGCGGTCGTTGTACTCCCCGCCCACCAATTCGTGCCGCACTCCCGAATGCGCCAGCACGACCGCCGTTTCGCTGTCCATCGGCGTCCAGTCGATTTTCATATCAAGACAGTCGATGAGGATCACCTGATCCTGCCGTCCGAACAGGGAAGAAATGTGATCCAGCAAGCCGCAGTTCACCCCGACAAACTCGTTTTCCGCTTTCTGGCAGATCCGCGCCAGCCGCAGGCGCTCCGCGTCGTCCATCGGCGGGGCGTCGCCTTTGTCGAGGCTCTCGACGCGGTCCAGCTCCGGGATGCGATAGGGGTAGAGCTTGCGGAGCAACAACGCCGAGGCGACCAGCAGAGCCGCCGAGCTGCTGAGTCCGGCGCCCAACGGAATGGTGCTGTGGATCACGGCCTCGAACCCGCCGAAGCGGGCCCCACGCTCCTGAAGCTGGAGGAGGAGGCCTTTGGTGTAATCCGCCCAGGGAGCTTCCGGGTCCTTGGCGATCCGGTCCGCCTCGAACAGCGCGCGCCGCTCGAAGATGGGGGAAACCAGGACGACGCGGCCGTCCGAGCGGGGGCGGCCCGCCATGACGATAAACTTGTCCACAGCCAGCGCCATGACCAAGCCTTGGTTGTAATCGGTGTGGTTGCCCAGAAGCTCCGCCCGGCCCGGCGCCTTTGCCGCCGCGACGGGTTGGCCCCCGAATTCTTTCTCGAAGAGTTGCCTCGCCTGCTCGATCTCGCGCTCCATGCCGCGGCGAAGGCTGCCCAAAAAGCGCGCTCGGGTCACGAAAAAAGCGCGTCTCGGCCCCGACGGCCTGTTGACTCGAAAAGGATGACACCGGCAATCGAAAGGGATGCCGGCGGTTCCCAAAGCGGCCGAAATTTTGAGTCAACGCCCCGTCGTCCCAGCTCCTTTCCGGCGTCGTGACTTCTGAGTGAACGGGACGCTGGCTGATCGGGGCGGAAGCATTGTGGATTCGGCGCGACGCCTCGTTGGGTCAAGGACCTACCTTGAGAGCCAGGTCGTGGGTGAACTCGGGCGCCGTCACGGTAAGCCGGCCTTGTTGAACCCGGGCCGTGCCGGTCGCCCGCCTCTCGCCGGTGCGCGTGTCCCACCAGGCGAACCGATAGTCGCCGTCGGCCAGCCCGTCCAAGACCACCTCGGCATTGCGAACTGGGGGCGGGGCGCGGCTTTCAGTGACGACGTGACGCCAGGCGGCGGCGCGGTGGAAGCACCAGACCCAAGCGGCGCGGCGAGTCCGCAGGCCCGCCACGCGCACAGCGCCGCCGGCGGCTTCGGCGGTGAAGGGTTGCACTTCGCCGCCGCTCCAGGGCACATCGGCCAGAAAGCGGCTCAAGGGCCGGTAGTGCGGGTAGTGGTTGCGTTGGTCGAGGCGTTCCCACCACCAGGCCAGCGCTGTGCCGCTGGCGCCGGAGAGGGCGGAAGCCCAGAGCATGTTGTGGAAGTCCAACACCGAAGGGCTGCGCTTCATTTCGTCGGTGATGCGCCACTGGTTGTCCGCCAGGCCGCACTCGCCCTGGAGAGCGGGCTTCGCCGGGGCGCGCTCGCGCAGCCAACGGGCGCGGTCCAGGATGCCTTCGACCTCGTCGCGGAGCCGCTGATGGTCGGCGGGGCGGTAGTAGAAGTGCACGTCGGCGAGGTCGAGTTTCGGGTGGCGACAGTCCTTGGGCGAAGGGCCCCAGGCGCTGGTCGAGCGCAGGTGTCGCCACGGGTCGGTTCGTTCGAGGAACTCGCCCAGCTCGGTATAGAACCGGTCGGTCGGCAGCCTGGGGTCCATTTCGTTCCAGTACTCCCAGTCGGCCACGCTGGAGTAAGCGCCCCAACGGGCCACGGCATAGCGCAGCGTCTTTTTCGCGTCGGCAATGGCTCGGTCGTACGCGGGACTGGTTGGATCTTTAAGGGCGGGCATGTAGAGGTCGCGGGAGAGGAGGCAAAGCTGAAGATAAAGCCCGCGCCGTTGCGCCGCAGTCAGCAGTTCATCCAGCCAGAAGCAGTCCAGCGGATTGTACCAACCGCGGCGCGGCCGGTTCACGTCCGCCTCCCACAGCAGCTCCGGCCCGCCGCCGGCTTCGCGCAATGACAGATCCGCAATCCACGCTGGCCCCGGACCGGCGAGGCGGAATTGCATCCGGCTCAGCCAATGATCTTTCCGGCCGGCGCGGAATTCATAGCGGAAGGGCGCCCAGGCGTTGGGAGACGCGGGCGCCAGGTTGCCGGATGTCGCGCCCTGGACTTCCAGACTTACCCGCGTATCGGCGGCGGCGCGCAGGCGGCCGGTCACCACATACGCTACGCCCGGCCGCAACGCCACTTCATGCGAGGGTCGCACGGGGGTGACGGTCTGGGTGAGTTGCACACAGCGGCGGGCGGGATCGTCCGGCATCGGCGCGATGCGGGCTGAGCCTTCCCAGGACCGGCCCCAGGCGCTCTTGGGCGCTTCAATGGCCAGAGCCCAGTCGCCGCAACAGGCCCATATGCGCAGGTAATTGGCGCCGTGTTCGGCCAGGCGGGCGAAGGCTTCCTCGGCGCGACTGAGCGTGAAGCGCTGCTGCGAGCCGATAAAGGCCAGGTTTTGGCCGATGGCGAAGAACGGAGCGCCGTCGCTGGTTTCCAACCACCGTGGGTCCCTCCGGTTGACGCGCAGAAAGCCGCGGTGCGCGCCCGGCAGCGCCGTGAACCGGACCAGTTGCGACCGTCGCAAGCCTCGGGCGTCCCGCACCTCGGCCGTGGCTGTGTACTCGCCGGGTTGTGTTGGGGCAAACCGCGCTTTCCAGCACGGCTCGCCGCGCGGGTAGAACCAGTCCCGGCCGGCCACCCGCCGCCGTTCATAGTCCTGGCCAAAAAAGGCGGGCACGCGCCAAGTCTGGCCGGCGCGCGCGAAAATGACGACGGCATCCACCGCCGCCGGATCAAAAGGGTCGGGTTGCGGGCCGACTCCGTCCAGGCGCAGTTCGAGCGCCTCAAAGCAGCGAACCGTGTGGGCGGCGGGCGTCAGGCGAAGCTGCGGCGTTTTGGCCGCCCAGGCAACGGGCAGGACGACGGCCAGCGCGGTGAGCAAACGGGTTCTCATGGCTTCTTTTGTGAAGCCTCTACCGCAAACCGCCCCCATCTGTCAAGCGCGTGGTCCGCCGCCGATTGAGCGCGGGCGCATCTGAGTCTCTTGCCGGGCCGCGCGCGCCGGAGGCGCGGCAAGGCCGCCGGCGCCTGCTTGACGAGGCGTGCGGGCAGTGGAGGCTGGACCCGCAAGCGCGGCATCCAACTGCTGGAGGACAAGACCGGCCGGGGCGCGCTTACTGGCTTGCGATTTGCTTCACGACGGCGGGTTTTTCTTCGCCGCCAGAGGGAGCCGCCAGTTTTGCGAGATATGTTTTCAGCGCGGCGATTTCTTCCTCCGTCCCCACCAGCGGCGGCATGAAGGCGCGGTAAGGCGAATCCTCCTTGCGCTCGTGGAGCGTCCGGAGCAGGTTGCCTATCGATTCCTCGTTGCGCCCCGCGAGCAGCCTGCGCATCGAACGGTAGCCTTTGCGCGTGTGGCAGGCCATGCATTGGCCGCGGAACATCGCTTCGCCTCTTTTCTCCAAGCTCGCGGCCCCTGCGGCCCAAAGGGAGCGGGTCAAAAACCCTTCGCGGTTAAAGCGCGCCGCATCCTGAACCCGAACTCCGTTCGAGTACATGTAGCGGACCACCACATACGGCTTGCGGAGGAGCTCGCGGGTGTATTCGCCCGCCCCGGTCGCCGCCGCAGCCAAGGCCAGCACTGCCGCCGCATGGGAAAAGCCGAAGTCCCGGGGCGACTTCCAGGCGAAGAGGTAAACCAGCCCCGCCACGCCCGCTGAAGCGACCAGGACGACCAACGCCGCGCGCGTGGCTTGAGTGAACGCGCCCGGGCCGATTGTGTGCACGCCCAGCTCCAAGAGCGCGCGCCGCGGCTCAGGCAGGCTCCATAAAAACCAGGCGAGGAAAACCGGCAAAAGCAGAAAACCGGGAGCGATCCAGCGGGCGCTCCATCGGAGCGTCTCGGCGCGCAAGCCGTCGGAGGCTTTGGCGATTTTCGAATAGCTCGCCAAGGCCCAGACGCCCGCCAGGTTGAGGCATACCAAGATCCTGAGGAAGAGGCTGGGCCAGTAAACGGGATTGAAAAAGGCCGGCCAGAATTGCGAAGCCTCCCTGCCTGTGCCGGCCGCGCTGAGCCACGCCTCTCCGGGCGTGAGCATGAAGGTTAAAATGCCGTTGATGATGATCAGCGTCGCCAGGGAAGCGGCGGCGTAGAGCCAGCCGACAGCCAAGTGGAATCGAGGCGAAACCCGATCCCAGGTGTAGTAGTAGACCGCCGCGCAGCTCAGTTCCACGAGGAAGAAGACCCATTCGGCGGCCCAGGCGAAGACGAAATTGTGGATGAGCGCGCTGGTCGCCTCCGGGTTGGCCAGGCCGATGGCGAACCAGATGCCTACGCCGCTGACCGCCCCGAACACGCCGGTCAGGATCAGGAAGAATCGCGAGTGTTTCCGAAGCAGATTCAGCCACTCCCGCCGCCCCTCCTTGAGCGCTTTGCGCTCGGCGATCGGCAGGTACAGCCCTCCGCCCACAGCGAAGTGAGAAATCAGGACGTGGAAGATTGCAATGATCCCGATCACCCATCCGCTTCCAATATGCGCCACGTCCCAAGCAGGATAGTTCATCGCGCGCCTCTCTCTCGCTCTTCAATCCAACGCCAGATACCCCCACACGGTGGTGAGGACCAACAGGGCCAACGCCGCCAGGCCGATATAGCTTGCGATGCGCGCCCGCAGCCCCCATGCCCGCTTGTTGTCGTAAAGCGGGATCAAGGCCCAAATCGCCAGGCCGAGGTTGAAGACAATCAGACCAAGAGCCTCGCCGGCCGTTCCCGGAAACCATTTGCCGAACATCTTGAGCGTCTGGAAGGAACTCATGAAATACCACTCAGGATGGATCCCTTGAGGCGCAGGCGCCAGGGGATCGGCAGGTTGGCCCAAACCTTGGGGAAACATCGCGGCCAGCAGGACCAGCAGATTCAAGGCGATCAACCACATCGCCAGGTCCTTGAGGGCGAAATCCGGAAAGAAGGGAATGCTTCGCCGTTGCTCGGGGGGCTTCAACTCTTCCGAAGGCGGCACGGCGTTGCCGTGCTTTTGAACCAGCCATAGATGAAACGCAAGCAGCGGCACGAAGAGAGCGGGCAGAACCGCCGCGTGAAGCGCGAAAAACCGTTGGGTTGTCACGGCGCTCACATCCACCCCGCCCCGGAGCAAGGCCGCCGCTTTGGGCCCGACCCATGGAATCAACGCCGGAATCTCCAGGCCCACTTTCGTGGCGAAATAGCTCAGCTCGTCCATCGGCAGCAGATACCCGCTGAAGCCGAAAAACAACGCCAGCCCCAGCAAGCCCAGGCCGCTCCACCAACCCAGCTCCCGGGGCTTGCGGTAGGCTTTCATGAAAAAGACCGAGAACATGTGCGTCATCACCGCGAAGATCATCAGGTTGGCCGCCCAACTATGGATCGAGCGAATCAGCCAGCCGAAATCGATCTCGTAAGTGATCTGGCGGACCGACTCGTAGGCCTCCGGCCCCGGACGGTAGTAGATCAGCAAAAGCGTCCCGGTGAGCGCCTGCACCAGAAAGAAAAAGAGCGAGAGCCCTCCCCAATAGTACCAGAAGGAGCGGCGATGGACGGGAACCGTTTTCTTCCGGGCGAAGGCGAGGATCTCCGTCAGATCCAAGCGTTCGTCCAGCCACTTGTAGAGGGAATGCCTTGCCTGCTTCATCGCGCCCTCCTTCGCCTCAGACCCGCGAAACCACCACCGCTTCCTCCACCACTTTCACCCGGTAAGCCCGCAGCGGCCGCGGCGGCGGCCCCGCCAGGTTGGCCCCGGTCTTCGGGTCGTACACTCCTCCATGGCAGGCGCAGTGGATGCGACGGCGTTCCGGCTCGAACCGGACGGTGCACCCCAAATGCGTGCACACCGCGTCAAAGGCCGTCCATGCGCCGTCCCGATGGTGGATGAGCATCGCCGGCCGCGCGCCGAACCTGAACATCAGGGCGGTCCCCGGCGGCAATTTCTGGGCGTCCTTAAGGACTGCCTCGGTCACCGCCGCCTCGCGTTCGGCTTGTTCCACCGGAGCCGCCAGGTAGCGGTAGACCGGGTAGCCCAGAGCGCCCGCGTACGCCAAGCCCGCCGCGCCGAGGGTCGTCCGCACAAACAGCCGCCGCTTCATGCCCGATTTTTCTCCTGCGGAATTTTGTTCCATGGAGGCCTCCTCGCTCATCACGCCGCCTCCTCTTTCACCGGCGCGGCGCGGCGCATCACGCTGATCAGCCATCCCAGAAGCGCCAGCCCCGTCGCGAAAGCGATGAAGAACACCGCCAAGACCGACCAGTTGATCGCCGTCTCCCGCGCCCACACGTCGAAGCCTTTCCCGGCGAGCGTCAGATCGCGGATGCCGTCCCGCACAACAACCATCGAGAGCGATCCCGCAAAGGCCAACGCGGCGGCCGCCCAGCCCGGCGCTCTGGAGACCGGACGCCGCGCGTAGCACCACGCGCCCAACGCCGCCGCCCCCCCAAGGGCAAGCAGCCAAACAACCCCCGCGCCGGCGTACGGCAGCCGCTCGCCCAGCCCTTCTCGGACCGCCGCGGGCTGAACTTGCACGACCCACACTCCAAGGCCCGCTTGCGCCAACGCGCCCGCCGCGGCCAGAATCCCGCCCCGCCGCGCCAGCGCCGCCCGGCTTGCCTCCGCAAAAGAGCTCCGCCCGGAAAGCCACAACAGCCAAAGCCCCCCGACGGTCAGCCCGCCCGTCATCATGAACAGCCAGCGCGGCAGGAGAGAAGGATCGTGCGGCGGCAGGCTCAATCCAGCGGGATCGGCCGCGTACATCGCCGGCCACGCCTCCGGACGAAGCATCAACGTCATGTTGGTGGAGTAGATCCTGGCGACAGCCGCCGCCGTTAAAAGGCTGAGCAGTCCCGTTCCCCAGGCCGCGCGCCCTTGCTCCAAGCCCGCGCTGAATCGGTAAAGCAGCCAGTAGCAAAGCATCAACAGCCCAATCACCGAGATCCAGTAGCCGCCGATCAACACGCTGCTTGTGTAGAAGGCCCGCCCGTAAAGGACTTGGGCGAACAACAAGGGCGGCACGCCGAAGTTGATAACGTAGGTCATCACGATCGGCAGACGCCTGGCAAGGGCCGCGGCAAGATTGCGCCGCTCTCCGGCCGCAGGCCCGCCGCGCCCTGACCGCCAGGCCGCCCACACCCCGATCGCGAGGCCGCCCAGCAGCATCTGCGCCGCGAGGAAATGAAGGGAGAGCGTCAAATCATGCAGCGCCTTGAAGAACCATACAGGCGCCGGGAGAGGAATCGGATCCACCGCCGGAAACATGTTCATCATCCGTTTTTCACTGCTCGATCTGCCGCCGCTTCTTTCCGCCGGAATCCCGGTCCGGCAAGGCTCTCTCTGAAAGAGCGCCAAGAGGAAAGCATAAAATCGCTGTCCGTCTCAAATTTTAAAGAGGCCACTTTCTCAAGCGTTCCGCACAGCGTCCAGAAAAGCGCGGATCTTGGCCGCGTCCTTCACCCCCGGCGCCGACTCCACTCCGCTGGAAACATCCAGGGCATAGGGCCGAACGCGCCGCGCCGCTTCCGCCGCGTTCTCTGGAGTCAACCCGCCCGCCAGGATGATCGGCGCGCCAAGCTCCTTAGCCGCCGCGGCCAGGTTCCAATCGAAGGAAACGCCGGTCCCCCCGTAAGCCCCATCCCGACTCGCATCCAGAAGCCACGCGTCCGCAGGGCGGCGCGGCAAGGCAGCCAGGTCTTCCTCCCGCCCGATGCGGAAAGCCGCAATCACCGGCAGCGGCCGGAATTGTTCGTAAAACTGTGGGCTTTCCTCGCCATGGAACTGCAACACCGTCAGGCCGCAGAGGGCGACGGCCCGGCGCACAAAATCGGCTTCCGGGTTGACGAACACCCCCACCCGGGCGAGAAACGGCGGCAATCCCCGGCAGATGCCGGCGGCGGCCTCCGGCGTTACAAAGCGGGGGCTTTTGGGGAAAAAGACAAACCCTACCGCGTCTGCGCCCGCTTCGGCGGCGACCAGGGCGTCTTCCCGTCGGGTGATGCCGCAAATTTTTACTTTGACTCGGGAACAACCCATAACCCTGCTTGACTTTTGCTTTTCTGTCTCACCCCGCCGACCGAAGCCGGGACGAGGGCGCCTTTCTTTCTGATTTTCTGATTGTATGAACGGAACCGCCCTCCGAGCGGAGCCTGTCCGCTCGATCCTCTTACAACTATGAGTTCCGGCGGGAGCCCCGTCTATCCGGGAATCAGCGCCTCCAAAACCGCTTTCTCTCCGCCGGAAGGGGCGTTCTTGACATGGGCGAACGGCGGGGGCCATGCTTCGGTTTTCGCTCTGAAAGGGCTTCAGGCTTATGAGCATCGAACATGACACATTCGGAGCGCTCCGGGAATTCGACGCGGGCTCGGGGCGCAAAGGCAAGTTTCTCTCGCTTCCCGCGTTGGAAGAAGCGGGCGTGGGCCCGGTAAGCCGGTTGCCGGCGTGTCTCCGGATTGTCCTAGAATCGTTGGCGCGCAATTGCGACGGACGCCGGGTGACCGAGGAGCACGTCCGCAGATTGGCCAGGTGGGAGCCTCAGGCGGAGCGGGACGCCGAAATCCCTTTCATGGTTTCGCGGGTTATTCTTCAGGACTTCACGGGAGTTCCTTTATTGGTGGATTTGGCCGCCATGCGATCGGCGGCGGACCGGCTTGGCGAGGACCCCGGCCTGGTCGAGCCCAATGTGCCGGTGGACCTGGTGGTCGATCACTCGGTTCAAGTGGACTTTGCGCGGCGTCCGGACGCCTTCCGGATCAACCTCGAGATGGAGTTTCTCCGCAACCGGGAGCGGTATCAGTTCCTGAAATGGGGCGCGCAAGCGTTTCGCACGCTCCAGATCATCCCGCCGGCTGTGGGCATCATTCACCAAATCAACCTGGAGCACTTGGCGCGGGGCGTTCTGGAAAACGACGGACTCTTCTATCCGGACACGCTGGTGGGCACCGATTCGCACACCACGATGATCAACGGCCTGGGGATCGTGGGCTGGGGCGTGGGCGGCATCGAGGCGGAGGCCGGCATGTTGGGACAGCCGGTTTCGTTCCTGACCCCGGACGTGGTGGGGGTGCGCATTGTCGGCAGCTGTTCCGAAGGAGTCACCGCGACGGACATTGCGTTGACGGTGACGCAGATGCTTCGGGAAGCGGGCGTGGTGGGCAAGTTTGTGGAATTTTTCGGTCCCGGCGCGGCGGCGATGCCGGTGGTGGATCGGGCCACTATTGCCAACATGGCCCCTGAGTACGGAGCCACGATGGGGTATTTCCCGATCGATGAGCGGTGCGTGGAATACTTGCGCGCGACGGGCCGCCCTGAAGAGTTGTGCCGCGCCTACGAGAATTACTACCGCGCTCAAGGGCTGTTCGGCATGCCGGATCCGGACCGGGTGGCGTACACCCGCGTCCTGGAGTTGGACTTGGGCAAGGTGCGTCCCAGCGCGGCCGGCCCCAAGCGGCCTCAGGACCGGATCGAGCTGCAGGACATGAAGCAGCGCTTTGCCGACCTGCTGACGCGTCCGCTCGCCGAGGGGGGCTACGGCAAGACCATCGAGGAGGCTGCCAAGAGCGTGAAAGTCCACGGGCGAAGCGAAACGCGCTTTCATCCGGAGTGGCAAGCCGGCTTTCGGCGCGCCGCGGTGAGCCCCAGTGAGAGCGAGATGCGGGATCAGCATCCGGCGCCGGACAATGTGACCGTGAGCCGGGAGGCCCTCAACGGCGAGCTGCGGCACGGGAGCGTGTTGATCGCCGCGGTCACGAGCTGCACCAACACCTCCAATCCCTCGCTGATGCTCGCGGCCGGCCTGGTCGCCAAGAAAGCCGTCGAGCGCGGCCTCCAAGTCAATTCGATCATCAAGACTTCCCTCGCGCCCGGTTCGCGAATCGTCACCGAATACCTGAAAAAAACAGGACTGCAGCAGTATCTGGATCAGCTCGGGTTTAACCTGGTCGGCTACGGATGCACGACCTGCATCGGCAATTCGGGGCCCCTGGAGACGCATGTGGAGGAAGCGGTGGTGAAGCATGACCTGGTCGCCGCTTCGGTGCTTTCGGGCAACCGCAATTTCGAGGCCCGCGTCCACCAAAACATCAAGGCCAATTTCCTCATGTCCCCGCCGTTGGTGGTGGCTTTCGCCTTGGCCGGGCGGGTGGACATCGACTTGACCCGCGAGCCGCTGGGGGAGGATCACGACGGCAAGCCGGTCTTTCTGAAAGATATCTGGCCTACACGGGAGGAGCTGACCGCGCTTCTCGGCGAGACGATTTGCCCGGAGACTTACCGGAAGATCTACGCCGATCCGATCGAATTGAACCCCAAGTGGAAAGAGATCGAGGCCGCCGCCGGCAAGGTGTACAAGTGGGACCCTCACAGCACCTATATCCAGGAACCGCCTTTCTTCGAAGGCTTCTCGTTGGAGCCGCCGCCGATCGAGGAAATCCGCGATGCGCGCGTCCTGGCGATCTTCGGCGACAGTGTGACCACCGACCACATTTCTCCGGCCGGGGCGATCAAGAAGGATTCTCCCGCGGGCCGTTATCTCCTGGAGCATGGCGTCGCTCCCCAGGATTTCAACAGCTACGGTTCGCGCCGGGGCAACGACCGGGTGATGGTCCGAGGCGCCTTCGCCAACGTCCGGATCAAGAACCTGATGCTTGGCGGCGAGGAAGGCGGTTTCACCATCCATCAGCCCAGCGGGGAAAAGATGACCATCTTTGACGCGGCGATGAAATACGCCGCGACCCAGACCCCCCTGATCGTGATCGCCGGCAAGGAGTACGGGACCGGCAGCTCGCGGGATTGGGCGGCGAAGGGCACGGCTCTGTTGGGGGTCAAGGCGGTGATCGCCGAGAGTTTCGAGCGGATTCATCGGTCCAACCTCATCGGCATGGGCGTGCTGCCCCTTCAGTTCCGGGAGGGCGTCAATGCCCGCACGCTCCGGCTGGACGGGACCGAAATCTTTTCGATCCTCGGCCTCGGGCCTGAGATTCGGCCGCGACAGGAGTTGACTCTGTGGATTCGGCGGGCGAACGGCGCGGCGGAGCATGTGCCGGTGACTTGCCGGTTGGACGCGCCGGTGGAGACGGAGTACTACCGGCACGGCGGCATTCTGCCTTATGTGCTGCGCCTGTTGATCCGGGAAAGAGGCTCGAAGCAACCGGGCGAGCCTGCCGGTGTTCAATGAAATGAGCGCTCGGGCCGCGGGGCGAAAGGCCGGGCGGCGCGGCGCTCGACGGGAAGCAAGGCGAGTGGAAGACTGAAAACCATGAAACTGCGAAACGCGCGACATTCAGGATTTACGCTGATCGAGATCATGATCGTGGTGGCGATCATCGGGATGCTGGCGATGATTGCCATCCCGAACATTGCCCGGGCCCGCCGGACGGCGCAGCGCCAAGCCTGCATCATGAACCTCAAGGCCATCGAGAGCGCCAAGGAAGCGTGGGCGGCCGAAAACCGCAAGGCCGACGGCGACCCGGTGGATGTGGAGGCTGTCAACGCCTACCTGAAAAACAGCGAGGCGCCTCAATGCCCCGCCGGGGGAACCTACACCTACGGCAACGTGGGGGAAAAGCCCACGTGCAGCCTTGGCCCCACTTTGGGGCATAAGATCTGATCGGCTTGCAAGCGTCGGCCCCGCTTCGACAAGGAGCGAGGCTGGGAGAGCCGAGGCGGTTGACCCCGCCGCCCCGGCGCGCATAGTGGCTTCGAATGTTTAAGCTCAAAGCGCCTTTCAAGCCGGCCGGGGATCAGCCTGAAGCCATCGACAAACTCGTTCGCGGGCTTCAGGCGGGAAAGAAGCATCAGGTGCTTCTTGGCGTGACTGGCTCGGGCAAAACTTTCGCCATCGCAAACGTCATCGCCCGGGTCAGCCGCCCGACGCTGGTCATCTCTCACAATAAAACCCTCGCCGCCCAGCTCTACGCCGAGTTCAAGAGCTTCTTTCCCGAAAACGCCGTCGAGTATTTCGTCAGCTACTTCGACTACTACCAGCCCGAGGCATACATCCCGCAGACGGACACTTACATCGAGAAGGATTCCAGCCGCAACGAGGAGATCGAGCGGCTGCGCCTTTCCACAATGAGCGCGCTCATGTCCCGGCGGGATGTGATCGTGGTGGCCAGCGTCTCCTGCATCTACGGCATCGGCGACAAAGAGGACTACGAAGAAATGCTGGCCCACGCGCGCGTGGGGCGGGAAACGGGGCGCGACGCCTTCCTCCAGCGGCTGGTCAGCCTCCAATACAACCGCAACGACGTCTCGCTCGAGCGCGGTTGTTTCCGCGTTCGGGGCGATGTGGTGGAAGTGTTCCCGGCCTATAGCGACTTGGCCGTGCGGATCGAATTCTTCGGCGATGAGGCGGACCGCATCACCCGATTCGACCCGCTGACTGGAAAGAGCGTCGAGAGCCTGGAGGCGATTACCGTTTATCCGGCGGCGCAGTTCGTGACTCCGATGAGCAAGATCCGTCGGGCGATTGTGTCCATCCGCGAGGAATTGACCGAGCGCGTCGCCTGGTTTGAAAAGCGCGGCAAGCTGCTTGAAGCCCAGCGCCTCAAGATGCGCACCGAGTACGACATCGAGATGATGGAGGAGATGGGCTTCTGCTCGGGGATCGAAAACTACTCGCGTCACATCGCCGGCCGTCCGCCTGGATCGCGGCCCTCGACGCTCCTGGATTTCCTGCCGGAGGATTACCTGCTCATCATCGACGAGTCGCACGCCACCGTGCCCCAGTTGCGCGCCATGCACGCGGGCGATATCTCCCGCAAACGCGTCCTGGTCGAACACGGCTTCCGGCTTCCCAGCGCGTTGGACAACCGCCCGCTCAGCTTCGAGGAGTTCCAGTCTCTCCAGGGCCAAACGATCTACGTGAGCGCCACGCCTGGGCCCCAGGAATTGGCGTGGGCCGGAGGCGAAGCGGTTGAGCTGATCGTCCGCCCCACCGGCCTGATAGACCCCAAGGTTGTCGTCAAACCCCTCGCCGGTCAGATCGACGATCTTATCGAGGAAGCCAGGAAACGCGTGGAGCGGAAGGAGCGCGTCCTGGTCACCACGCTGACCAAGCGCACCGCCGAGGAGCTCGCCGACTACCTCCGGGACATCGGAATCAACGTCCGCTACCTTCACAGCGAGATCGACGCGATCGAACGCGTGGAAATCCTTCGAGCCCTTCGGCGCGGCGATTTCGACGTCCTGGTCGGCATCAACCTGCTCCGCGAGGGTCTTGACCTGCCGGAGGTTTCGCTGGTGGCCATTCTGGACGCCGATAAGGAGGGGTACCTGCGCTCCGCCACCAGCCTCATCCAAACCGCCGGCCGGGCGGCCCGCCATCTCCACGGCGAAGTCATCCTCTACGCCGACGTCATCACCCGGAGCATCCGGGAATTTCTGCGGATTACCGAGTATCGCCGGAAAAAACAGCTCGCCTACAACAAGGCGCACGGCATTACGCCCCGCGGCGTCACCCGCGCCTTGGAGGAAAGCCTCTCGACCGACCGCGCCTGCGAGAAAGCCGCCGACACCGTCTTGCGGGAAACCGCCGGAGAGTATGACGTCGCCGAGACCCTCCGCGAGTTGGAGGCGGAAATGCTCCAGGCCGCTGACCGGCTCGAGTTCGAAACAGCCGCCCTCCTGCGCGACCACATCCAGGAGCTGCGGCGCGCCTACGGCCTGGAGAGCGGAGCCGGCCCCGCGCGGATGGAAACGGCTGCGGCCGACTCCAGCTCCGGCCGCCCGCGCAGGGCCAAGAGAAGGCCTCGCAAGGCGAGACGTGGCGGCCGCAGGCAATAGCGGCATTCCCCTCGATCGATGGTCCGCTGGCGTAATTGATCCTTCAGCCCCAAGCGAGAGGCGCTGGCTTTTCTTGCGAAGCGGGGCGCGACCGCGCAAAACGGCCCGGGCGGCGGAATAGAATGGACGCAGGGCGAAGGAGGAACAGAATTTCCGGGGATGCTCAACTACATCTGGCTTGGGTTGATTTTGACGGGCGCGTTTCTCGCTGGATGGAACGGCAAGCTCGAGGCCCTG